>JACPFZ010000003.1 GCA_016182725.1 Candidatus Gottesmanbacteria bacterium | reverse complement strand
TCCATGGATGAACTATTTGTTACTATGTGTTTGTTTCAAGCAGTTCCAAAACCCACGGAGTCTTCATCGGGTCGAATATTCCATAGACGAACTTCTCTTCGGGACTGAGGTCTTTATAGGCAATGTCACCGGTGAGAGTTACTCCCAGCTCATCAGCCCGCTTCTTCAGCCAAACCAGTCCCCAATAGAGCTCCTCGTTTTTGACATCCCATTGTAATGCTCCGCCCATCGAACACTCGAAGCCGATACCATCGAGTATCTTAGCGGTACGCCGGAATGCCTCTATGAGGTCATTACCCGTAAGCGCTTGTGCCTGCGGGTTGGTGTAGGGATCGACCCAGTCCCATTCACCAATGGCAACCTCTGCCGCTTGCGACTGACTCTCAGACATGTCTTTATCCTCCTAGCGATAGATATGCCGCAAACCTCGATATTATACTACAAGACGGTTTTGGATACAATCATAAAAACACGGATGAAAAACTGTGGAAAAAAGAGGTATTAGCCTGAGTCTACTGTCTGGTAGCCGGCTTTGACAATAACGTTTTTTATCGTATCTTCCGAAAGTTTTTTCTCATCATACTCTACATCCACCGTCTCCCGCGCGTAACTGCAGGAGGCTTTCACACCAATATCTTCCAATTCTCCTTCGATGACCATCGCACAGCTGGTGCAATGCATCCCTTTTAATTTATATGTCTTTTTCATCATATATGACTATGAAAATCCTTGAAAATCCTGTAGAGAAATGTTATCATGTTCTAGAACATGATAACATTTCTCATCCATGCCATATGCCATTGAACACTGAATACTGCTTTATGGAATCACCTCAAACGTACCCGTGTACATCCCCATACCGCAGGTATACGCAAGTGTGCCTGTCTTCATCGGGGTAAAGGCGACTACTTCTATTCCGGTTTCCGGCAGCACTTTGGCAATACTAAGACTCGGAATCACAAAACTCCGGGTACACCCGTTCACCTGATTCGTCGTTAACGAAAGTTCAACCGGTACACCGACTTTGAGTTTTCTCACCATTGATGAATACACGCGATCAGAAACAGAGATGGTAGCCCGTTGTACACCACTGGCAATCCCTGCTACCTGTCCGCCTTTGGCGTAGGCCGTCATGTCGCTTGTTGCCGCTCTATAAAAATTCTGCAACGTATAGGGCGAACCAGTGAGTGCAACCCCACCATTAATCGCCAACACACTAAAATAGACGATAACACCGGCGGCAACATAGGCAAATACTTTTCGCTTGAGAAGTTCGACTGCAGCAACCCCCAATGCCAAAAATACCGGACTTGTTCCCAAAGTAAAAGCAAACATAACTGCTGCCCCCATCCATGGGTTGCCACTGGCAACCGCAACCACCATCATCGCCTGGGTCACCCCGCAGGGCATAAGAACAGTAAGAAAACCCAATATCGCCGGCGCAAACAATGACTGCCCGCGCGCTTGACCTTTGAGAAGTCTATATACCCATTTCGGCGGCTGGATGACAAAATAACGAAAGACAGGATGAATATCGGCAATACGTGCTGCGGTTGCCAGCATAAAAAGTCCTACAAAAATCTGAAACCCTGCCTGAAATTTCAAAGAAATGACGAAAAACGACCCGAGGAGACCCAAAACAAATCCGAGGAGAGTATAGGCTATGAGTTTTGCTATAAGAAACATGCCAACATGCATCCCTGAAAGCTTCTGTTCTTGTTGCGTGGCAACAGAGGAAGCGAGTAATCCTCCTTGGACCGCAAGACATGAGATGCCACCGGTCGTCAGTCCCGTCACGAATGCAAACCAAAGAGCGTTCATAAAAATTTAATCAGTAAAGTTCTGTGTAAACATTTTACCATAGATTCCTCCGTCAATAACGCCGATACCAATGCGATGAAACTGCGGATCTAAGATATTTCTGCGGTGTCCTTCGCTATTCATAAACCCCGAGTGTGCAACGTCCACATCGGGCGCATAGGCAATATTTTCTCCGGCAACTGTTAATGATACTTTTCCATTGAGCAACCGGTACAGCGCGTCATGACCATCAGGGTCATAGTGAGAAAAATACCTCCGGATAAACATATCTTTACTGTGTAAACGAGCAATAGTCACAATGGTATTGTCGGTATCTAATGGTTTTACTCCCGCTTTCGTCCGTTCCTCATTGACCAACTCCAACATACGCTTTTCTGATGCTTCATCAAGAGATACATCAGAACTCTGAAGCGTAACATCCAGAGGGATACGCTCTGTTGACTTTGGCTCAACCGTCAAAAATTTTATAGCTTCTCGTACTTGTTCGTCGAGCGCTGACTTCACTTGTCCACCATAACGCTCAGAGAGTACCACGAGCCGTCGTCCGATAAGCGACTCGCGAATATCTCGCTTTACCGTTCCACGCAAAGGCAGGGCAACGACAATCAAAAGAAAAAAGGCAACAATGATAAGCCCATTAATAACGGAAAGAACCGTTCCTAATGCTTTATTTACTATTGAGTGTTCCAATTTCTTTGGCAAAAAGGTAATGAGGAAATTCAATAGTTCATTGAGGATGATATTGGTGGCAAATCCAACAACAAGATATCCCAGCACATTGGTCCATACCGCGCCAATGCCGAATTTTTCTGTAAAGAATGACCCTACCGGCGCATGAAATTTTACGGCAAGCCAAAGCGATGTGAGAAAAGCAATGAAATGAGCACCAAGCTGCACGAGTCCCGTCTCCCACCCGACGAGGAAATAATAAAGAAGAACAACAAGGATAGTCCAATCAACCCAGTTGAAATACATAGAGTGTTTACATGAAGCGGATTCTGCTGTAATCTTATCATATACGAACATCAAACTTCTTTCTCTCATAGTTCCTATTGTTCTTATTATTGGCGCCGTCGTAGTGCTAGCTCCCAAGCCGCAACAACCTTCCGTGCCCGCAATCACCCCTCCGACCACACAATACGAACAAACCATCACACAACAAGAACAAACCGTCCCAGCGGCAACGCGCTATATTGTGTATTCCAAAAGCGCACTTGATCAAGCCGCAAATAAAAAACGAGTTCTCTACTTTTACGCCAACTGGTGCCCCATCTGCCGACCGATTGATAAGGAATTTTCAGCAAATATGGATAAAATCCCAGATGGGGTCGTCGTGATACGGGTCAATTATAATGACTCGGATACGGATGCCGAAGAAAAAAACTTAGCCAACCGATACGGGATTACGTACCAACATACCTTTGTTCAAATTGACGCGGCTGGAAACAAAATTGCCCTCTGGAATGGCGGCGGACTTACCGAACTTTTGACCAATATAAAATAATGCTACTTCTCATTATTTTTGCGCTTTTAGCTGGTATTATAACGATTCTTTCTCCCTGCATCCTTCCTATTCTCCCCATCATCCTTTCCAGTTCTTTGACCGGAAGTAAAAAACGCCCCATTGGGGTAGTCATCGGATTTATTATCAGTTTTACCTTTTTCACCCTCTTTCTCACCGCCATTGTCAAAGCAACCGGACTTTCTGCAGATAGCCTCCGCAATATCTCTGTTGTTATCATCGCCGTATTTGGAGTTGCTTTGATCCTACCAAAATTCCAAGTCCTCATGGAACAATTATTTTCAAAACTTGCTGCCATCGTCCCTCAAAATAATCAAGGTGCATCAACGAGACCAGATATTATTGCTGGGTTTTTTATTGGTATAAGCTTAGGCCTTATCTGGACGCCGTGTGTCGGGCCAATTTTGGCTTCCATCATTACTCTTGCTGCTACCAGTACCGTCACCGCCGATGCAATTCTTATCACCTTCGCCTATTCCATAGGTACCGCCATTCCTCTTTTGGGTATTACCTACGGCGGCAGGCAACTCTTGCAAAAAATTCCGTGGTTACTTACCAACACTGCAACGATACAAAAAGCGTTTGGTGTACTCATGATTGCCACTGCGCTTGCCATCTATTTCCAAGTGGATAGAAAGTGTCAATCTTATATTCTCAACAAATTCCCTAACTACGGTGTGGGGCTCACGAAATTTGAAGATAATCCCGCCATCAAAAAACAATTAGAACATCTCAAACAGAAAAAACCCATGAATGTGTTCGAGCTTCCGGCAAATGTGGCACCAGAATTTATCCCTGGCGGAGTCTGGTTTAACAGTCAACCATTATCAATCAAAGATCTTCGCGGCAAAGTAGTGCTCGTCGACTTTTGGACGTATACGTGTATTAACTGCATTCGCACTTTGCCCTATATCAAATCCTGGTACCAAAAATATAAAGACAAAGGCTTGGTCGTTGTTGGCGTCCACACACCGGAATTTGAGTTTGAAAAAAATCCAGCCAATGTCCAAAAAGCCATTAAAGATTTTGGCCTTGAATATCCAATCATGCAAGATAACAACTACGCGACATGGAACGCGTATGATAATCACTATTGGCCGGCAAAATATTTTATTGATGTTGCCGGCACCATCCGATTCACGCATTTTGGCGAAGGAGAATACGACCAGTCAGAACAACGCATCCAAGCATTATTGAAAGAAGGAAACTTACTCACGAGCGAGATGCCCATCAGTAACCCACAATATACCGTTTCTGCCAAGACACCGGAAACCTATCTTGGAGCGAGTAAAATTAATAACTTTGCATCTCCCGAACGTATCGCCGTTGACCAACTCACTAATTATTCGACTCCAAAAACATTATCTCCAAATACGTTTGCATTTGCTGGATCGTGGATCGTTGGAAACGAACGAGCGATGCCCGGTCAGAATAGCACACTGACATTTAATTTTAATGCACAAGAAGTTTTTCTCGTCATGCGTCCAAAAACGGGAACAACCAGCAGAGTCCGCGTGTTTCTTGATGGAAACGTGACGAGCATCATCACTATAGATACTGACAAGCTGTATCAAGTGATTAAGCTAACGACGCCGGGAGAACACCTGTTGCGGCTAGAATTTCTTGACGGAAACGTAGAACTCTACGCATTCACGTTCGGCTAAAAAATCAGAGAATCAAAAATTGCCTGCACGATTGCAGCTTTTTTTTCTCTGGAAACAGCTCCCGGAATTTCCGGATTCACATGGCTATGAGCGAGGTTGCTCTTTGCTAGATACCCATTAAAAAATCCGTGCTTCACTGCTTGCTCTTCTTTTTCCAAATAGTATCCATCAACGATGTCAATCTGTAATGTCGGATCTTCCAAATCATCAATGCCATTAAAAAGCTCAATCCCTAAGTTCACCACCGAAAGAAGCAAGTTATCAATTTTTTTCCCTTCAACTCCATCGCCCATATCATACAGATAAAATCGCGTTTCACCAGGATCCTCGTGGAATGAATAGGCAACATCAAATTGTTGACCGGCAATAAGTTTCATAAGTGCCTGGGCTTCGTCTTCGGGAGAATTGAGGTAATAGAAACGGTTGATGTCATTATTGTTTTTATTCAGCCTGGTCCCGGCAGCGACAGCAGAAGGACACGCAACCGGTATAAAAATGAATGGGGGCAGACGGCGTGCGTTCGTTAGAACAATATCACGCAAGGGTTCGACAATATCGGTTTCGTCCCCGTGAAATCCCGAAACGAGTAAAAGTTTTGGTGTTTTTGAGGATTGATAGTACGTAAGTGTTGTTGTTTTATAAGTAAATTCATGTTTCTCCATCGCTTATTCATTGTACCCCACTTCATGCGTCCAGAACAACCCCGCAATCACTTATGATTAGGTTCTTCCAATAGTTCCAGCCCTTTCACTTGGGGTAGAGACTGACCAATTCTCCCGCGCATACTACCGACAATTCCTGCGGTACTCGTGAACATTTTTGTCACTTGCGCTTCTCTGGTTTTCCAAATTTTTTCAAATGCCGCGCGTTCTTTCAGAATCTGTGTATGCATGTCGTTATAGACCTCAACGATGGCCTCGATCTGCTGACGGAACTCGTGTCCGGTGACGTACTCATAAAGCATATCTGCTTTCCCCTTTTCCCGATTTTGCCCGATGTACTTTTCGCGGGCAACATCAATCAAGCGTTGTCGGATTATTTCCGCTATAGAGAGGGCAAGTGGGAAACCACACACCAGCACGCCGTGTTTATACCCAAAACCGGATCGGGCTTCGTCGGGCAATACTGTGGAGACAATAATAGGAATGTTTGCTTTTTCACTTCTCAAATCATCTTTTAATTTGACAACCCACTCGTCCGACCACGCTTTTGTCCGCTTGGATTCCCAAAGAATAATGCCGCAGATATTGCCCAAAGATGTGCGCACAATATGACGGATATCTGCTCCTCTCACACCTTTCCCCACTGGCTCAACCGTATCGCTCGGAAATGTAGTACGTAAAGATTCTTCCAAATCCAGCTCCTGCACCTCTCCTTGTAATTGTTGTGATCCTTGTGAAGCTTTGCGCTGTGCATCTTCAAGGGATTTTTTCAAATCATTGATAATTTTTTCTTTTTCCTGATCCTTCAGCCGATGTTCCTGCGCCGCCTGTTTAAGAATTGCTTCCTCAAGTTTTTTTCGCTCTTCATCAAGTTGCCGTGCTACTTCCAATTTCAATTCTTTTTTCTCTTCTTCAATTTTCCGTTTTTCTTCCCGTAGCGTCAGCTCCTGACCTCTCAACTGGGCAACTTTTTTATCCTTTTCTTCTAATTGTTTTTTTAAATCCGTAAGTTCCAATAAATTTTTTTCAGTTAGTTCGCGGCGAAGGTCAATTTCCGTCTGTTTTTTGATGGAGGCTGCTATTTCCTGTTCAATCTGCTGCCTTATGGCCTGGGTAATCTCAATCGTTTTGCCGCAATGGGGACAAACCACGGTGTTGGTCATAACAAACGGTATTGTAGCATGTTTGGTTCTCCGCTATACTTCCCTGATATGGATGCCACCAAACGCACTCCCCTGCGTATCCGTCCGGGATTGATCGCCGTCTTTGGCATTCTTTTAATGGTTGGTCTGGTAGCTTTGGCGAGAGTATTTATGAGTACCCCTACCGCCCCAACACCACACGTGTCTTCTTCTGTCCAAAATGAACCAAATGAAATGATTGCTCTTTCCCAAGGGACGGCAACCATCGTCCGACAGGGACAAACGAAAACGGTTTCTCCGGGAGAGACGATTCCCCTCGAAGAAAACGATACGGTGACGACGAATAAAGAGACCGTTGCGCTTATCCGCTATAGTGACGACACATTGGTGAGGCTTGGGCCGGAAACCACGGTCGTCTTTCACCGCACGAAAGACGGGAAGGTTGCAGTAGAAAATAAAATCGGCAGCATCTACGCCCGATTCAAAAAACTTCTGGGCGTCACTGATTCCCTTGAGGTGGAAACGCCTACTGCGGTAGCAACAGTCCGCGGGACTGCGTTTTCCGTGTGGCATCGCAAAGATAACACGTCACGGATTTCTGTGGTTGAAGATACTGTGGATGTTGTGAAAAAAGATGAAACCGGCAAACGACGTATGGAAACGCAAACCAGTATTCCACAAGACAACAAAGCCGATGTCCACCCGGCAAAAGAGCAACGGGTCCGAGTAAGTAAAATTCTTGAAACGGATGAGGAACGAAACTGGCTCCTTTTGAATAAAGAAGCAGATAGTGAACGCGAAAAAAAGAGAAAGACGCTGTGCCCCACGTGCCGTTTACGGTATGTTGATGAAAGACAAATCCTTGCAACAGTTTCCGCTAAGTTTTTGCCGCAACTCTTTTTGACCCCGACTCCGAGCGCAACACCAAGCGCCACCCCGACCAAACCAGCTATCCCAATTATTCAATCTATGCCGGGCGAAGGGTATTCTCGCTCACTCGTCCAAACCCCTAACGGACAATTTCCCTTAAGCTGTATTGGTGGAAATCAAACAGGGATTCGAGTGATTACCGATTCGGCAAATGAGAGTGATTGTAAAGATAATTGCCCAGTACTGCCGCTTGGTGAATTTGCGAGTAGAAACGGTGGATTTGCTGCAATGAACGGTATGTACTTTTGTCCTGCCGACTATCCAATATGTACTGGTAAAACAAATTCTTTTGATACGCTCTTTTTCAACTCCAGAGTCAAGCGCTACATAAATTCTGATAATAATGTTTACAGTGTCCTTCCATTTTTTGTCACAGATAGCGGCGGTAATCCCATTTTTAAGGCAAAAACGCTGGAATGGGGCAGAGATACCGGTATTTCCGCTGGCACCGCAGGAAATCCACTTCTCCTCCTCAACGGTTCTCTGGTTGCAACCGATACTACCCTCGATGACAAACAGCGAACGGTTCAATCAAATCGCGGCGCTATTGTTCAAAAAGGAACTACCCTATACCTGTGTATCGTTGGCAACGCCACAGTCCTTGATTCTGCGAATGTGTACGGAGCGCTTCATGCCGACAATGCGATGAATATTGACGGCGGCGGTTCATCGGCGCTGTGGCTTAATGGGAGTTATATTTACGGCCCTGGTCGCAATATCCCCACTGCCATAATCTTTGCTAAAAAGTAACACTACTTGCTTTTCGCATGAAATATGCCGTCCCAATTCTTTGGAGGATGGGGTATAAGTTCTTCTAAACGTCGAAGGTATACCTGAATTGGCACATCAAAAGAGTACGTCTTAGCAAGAAGAAGAAACGCCGTGCGCGCATTTTTAAACTTCCCCTGTTCATACAGTTTCCGTGCTTCCTCAAAACGATTGAGGAATTCTTGCTCTTTGCCTGCCGAGCCTACTCCACGAAGTTCATAGATAGTAACTCCATGCGCTTTGCCTTTCACCGCCACAGTGTCGAGTCGGCGCACGACCACGGCATCTTTTACCTTTTCATACGTTGCCTCACTGATAATAATCTTCGTTCCATATTCTTTATTGATGCCCTCCAGTCGAGAGCCTAAATTCACATTATCGCCAAGAAGCGTATAATCAAACCGTAGATCCGATCCCATGTTGCCGACCACCATGTCACCGGTATTGATGCCAATTCGTACGGTAAAGTCGGGAACACCAATTTTTTCCCATTCTTTCTTGATGTTCCCTACTTCTTCCTGCATGACAAGGGCAGTTTTGCACGCCAAAAGTGCATGATTTTTTTCATTAAGAGGCGCTCCCCAAAAAGCCATCACGGCATCGCCAATATATTTATCCAAGACGCCATTGAATAAAAACACAATCTTCGTCATGCGGCTTAAATAATCATTGAGAAGTCGAGCGAGTACTTCTGGTTTCAATTTTTCTGAAATCGTCGTAAATCCGGCAATGTCGGAAAAAAGGACGGTTATTTCTTTCCTCTGTCCACCAAGACGCAACTTACTCGGGTTACTTAACACGTCTTTCATGACCGCATCGGAAAGATAGTACGACAGAGCTTTCTTAATAAAATGTTTTTCTTTACGTTCTGTCATGTACCGTATCGCCAACGAAACGACATAGGAAACCAGAAGACTCAATGGCGGGAAAACCAACTTACGGATGATTCCTCTATCAAAAGAGACAATGACAAAAATAATATATCCAATGCCGGCTACAATAAGAAAAACTGTTGCCCAAGAAATGCCAGCAAGCGAAGACACTACGCCAATGACTATGGAAAGAGCAAAAAGAGAGAACAGTGTCTGCCATCTTTTTTCACTGGTAAGAAATGTTTTATCTAAGATGGTCTGTATGATATTTGCATGAAACTCTACGCCACTCATAGGTTTGCCGCCGGCAAGCGGGGTCACTTGCGTATCATGAAGATCAAGAGCTGTTGCTCCTATAAGCACAATCTTGTCAGCAAATGTCTTTGCTGGAATACGACCATTACGTACATCCATATAGGAATAGATTGGGAACGTTCCAGGTTTTCCCACAAATGCAATCCGCAGTTGTCCACCTTCCGTGGGAAAAGATGAAAATGCTTCTTTTTGCCCACCAAGGTAGAGACGGAGAACTGCAAGAGAAAATGGTTCAATGACGTTGCTAGAAGTATCAGTAATGCGAATCGGAGTTTGGCGAGTAACCCCATCGGTATGAGGAATCAGAGTGACCAGTCCAAGCGATGCTACTTTGCTAAAAAGCGGTATTGGGGACTGGATTGCGTCAAGAACAATCGTGTTGCCAACAACATGAAGTTTATCTGATTCGAGAGGAAGCACAACATTACCCGCAGTTTTAATGGCGGCGGCAAGTTGATCATCCGAAGTTTTATTACTTTCTTCAGGAAACGCAACGTCAAGACCAATGACTTTGGGTTTGTTTTGTTCGAGACGACGAAGAAGCTCGGCATGGACAGTGCGGTCCCAGGGCCAGCGGCCAATAGCTTGAATAGAGCGGTCATCAATGGCAATAATGACAATGTCGCTTCGCGGCTTTTTTGGAGTGTAGAGCATATCGGACAGTTTCGTTTGCCAACTGTCAAATGCTCCTAGAAGAAACAGTACCCCCAAAACTGCACCGCATCCAAATCCGATAATGAGTCCCCGCACCAATCCTTTCATCATAGGGCTTATTGTATACCCATCTTACTCAGATTTGCAGCTTTCTTAAGCGAAAAAGCTGATTATGGTGAAAAGTTAAAAACTTTTTACCATTAGATGGGTATATACTGAAAAACTCGGTTGCAAACCTGAGTTTTTGTAGTATAAACAAAGGAGTCTCTCTTGAGAAGCGTTAGTCTAACGTGCGCCAAAGGAGAAGACATGCCCAGGTGCGATAGGGAGACCATTTGCGGGAAATCTTCTCGATCTGTTTTCGCGTTGGTTCTTTTTTGAAGTGATAGAGATTTTGGATGGCACGGTTGAGGCCCAAGTCTCCATGAGAGAATACGTCTTCGCGTCCTAACGTAAACATAAGAAACATTTCTGCTGTCCATGGCCCAATGCCTTTTATTTTGGTCAGTTCTTTTATTATTTCTTCATTGGTCAACGTGTCTATTGCATTAAGGTTCAATGTGTTGTCTACAGTCGCCTGTGCAATATTTTTGATGTACCGCACTTTCGACCAAGACGAACCGACATTTCGTATTGCCAAATCAGTCAAAGACAATACCTGTTCTGGAGTGATCTTTTCTTTTGGAAATAGTTTTTGAAATCTGCCAAAAATCGTCGCTCCTGCTTTATCGGATAGCTGCTGGCAAATGATAGCCTCTACCAAATCAGAAAAATAATCATCTGATTTCTCGATAGTGAAGGGCTTACTATTACGTATGGCAGAAAAAAGGACGGGGTCAACGGATTGAAAGTGGAGAACAACTTTTTCGTCCATTCGCTGAGTTTACTTGATTTTATGATATGCATCAATCTTTTGTTGAAGGAATTGCTTCTTTCAGGTTTCGTCCTGTTGACAAATTACTGCTTAAGCAGTAATTTGTCAATTTGATTTAAAATCAAATCTACCATTTAAAGTGGGCGAATGCCCGGTTTGCTTCGGCATTGCGGTGCATAATGTCTCGCTTTTTGACGGCTTCGCCCTGATTTTTGGAGGCATCAATGAGTTCTGCCGCTAATTTTTCTGAAAATGTTTTATATTCTTTATTGCTTCGCTTTTTAGCGAACTGAATAATCCAACGGATCGCAAGCGCAATTCTACGATCACCCCGAACTTCCATCGGCACTTGATAGGAAGCTCCCCCTACGCGTCGAGCTTTCACTTCCATTTTTGGTCCCACATTGGCAATGGCAGTTTCAAAAATTTTGATGGGATCCTCGCCTTTTGATTTCAGAATCTCTAACGCTGAATACACGACGTTTTCCGCAGTACGTTTTTGCCCCTCCTTCATCACGCGATTGATAAATCGGGCGAGTAACCGATTCCCGTATATAGGATCAGGCGCAAGAAGTGGTTTAGTAACTCGTCCAGATCGTGGCATATCTTGAAAAATACTACAAATTCAACAAATACTATAAATACTACAAATTATTCATTTATCGGATTTGTGGCATTTGTAGTATTTGTCGGATTCTTTTTTCTAACTTGCTGCTGCCGCCTGTGGCCCTGGACCGCCGGTTTTGGTGCCATAGCGACTCCGTCCTTGTTTGCGGCTCACAACTCCCGTGCTATCAAATTTTCCGCGGACAATATGATATTTGACTCCCGGCAAATCCGGTACCCGACCGCCGCGAACAAGAACAATTGCGTGTTCCGTCAATTCATGACCGATACCGGGAATGTAGGCCGTGACTTCCTGTTTATTGGAAAGCCGCACACGGGCAACTTTTCGAAGCGCGGAGTTCGGTTTTTTGGGCGTCATGGTTTTGACCAACGTTACCACTCCCCGCTTGAAAGGAGACGGAATCTGGTGAGTAATCCGGTCTTTGGCATTAAAAAATTTCCGAAGAGCGGTTGCTTTAATCTTTTTTGCTGGCTTTCGACGTCCTTTGCGGACGAGTTGATTGACGGTAGGCATATTATCCTCGTACCGGGGAAACCGGAATGAGTCTTCCGATTATAACGTTTTCTTTCAGTCCCAGCAACTTATCCTCACGGCCCGCAAGAGCTGCATCAGTAAGGACATTGGTCGTTTCCTGGAAGGAAGCCGCTGACAACCATGATTCAGTGAAAAGCGATGCCCGGGTAATACCCAAGATGATGACCTGTGCCGTTGCCGGCTCGCCACCTGAAGCAAGCACTCGTGCGTTTTCCTCTTGGAACCGCTGTTTATCCACGAGTTCTCCAGGGAGAAGAATTGTGTCACCAGAAGTATCTACCCGCACTTTTTCACTCATCCGGCGAACAATCACTTCAAAATGCTTGTCGTTGATGCCAATTCCCTGCGACTCATACACGCGCTGAATTTCGGTAATGAGGTACTTTTGGGCACCACGAAGCCCCCTAGTCGCCAAGACTTCTTTAATATCCAGGCTACCCATCGCAAGTTGATCTCCGGCACCAATCAAGTCACCATCTTTTACCGTAAGCTCGCTGGTTAAGGGAACAATGTATTCAAATTCTTCCGGTGGCTTGATATTGGCATTTCTTACCCGTACTTTATATCCGCCTTCCGTTTCTATGACTTCAACTTTCCCACTTGTTTCCGCAATGGGAGAAAGCATCCGCGGCGTTCGCACTTCAAAAAGCTCCTCAACGCGCGGCAATCCCTGTGTCACGTCCAGCCCTACAATCCCTCCCGCGTGACGTACCCGCATAGTAAGCTGCGTTCCCGGTTCTCCGATGCTTTGGGCGGCAATCACCCCAACTGGCGTCCCCGATTCAACGGGCAATCCTGTCGCAAAATCCCGTCCGTAACACTTCATACACAGCCCAACGGAACTAGCACAGGTGATGGGAGATCGCAGACTCACGGATGAAATATTGTGCTCATCGAGAAGATGAACATTTTCTTCCGTAATTTCACTTCCACGAGAGATGAGAACTTTTTTTCCACCGGGAGCAAGAACGTCTGCGGCCGTGAACCTGCCGATCAAACGACTGACAAACGGCGCCTGCCGAGCCTCGTCCCGACGTACTTCCCATCCTTCGGTTTCCTCACAGTCTTTGATTCTTATAATGGCATCATGCGAAACATCCACGAGCCTGCGCGTCAAATATCCTGCGTCAGCGGTCTTTAAGGCCGAATCGGTCAATCCTTTGCGTGAACCTCGGGTGCTGGTCACGTATTCAAAAATGGAAAGGCCTTCGCGGTAATTACTCTTGGTGGGTAGTTCAACGATTTTCCCAAGCGGATCAACCACTAAACCTTTGATAGCGGATAATTGCTTGAGCTGATCCTTACTTGCCCGCGCAGACCCGGAATCAATGATCATCTTGACTGGATTATCACCTGCCAGCTTTTGCCAGGTAAGATCTGCGATCTTTTCGGTCACTTCAATCCAAATTTCATTCCCAAGCCGTTTCTTTTCCTCTATGGTAATCAAGCCCTGTCGGTAATTGCTATCTACGGCTTTCACACGATCTTCTGCTTCTTTAATGATCTTACTCTTTCCCTCAATCATTTCGCAGTCAAACACGGACACAGAAAGTCCACCGCAGATGGTTGCGCCGAAAAATCCGATGTCTTTGATCGCATCGATAAGATGCACCACCTCTTCTTTAGGATAATGTGTCAGTGCTTTGGTAATAATTGCTTTAATAGTTGCTGCTTTAATCGGCGCATTCATGAAACGAAGTTCTTTTGGCAAAATCTCATTAAACAGTAATCTCCCGACGGAAGTTACCACCATACTGCTGTCAATGTATACTCGAATAAGCTCCCGCAAAGTGACGCAATGGGCCTGATATGCACTAATCGCATCGTCACTATCGGAAAACATCGGGAGTGTTGTTTCATCCTTTCCTCCAGAGGCGGATCCGCCTTGGGCGGACTTTTGTTCTTCCGTCGTCGTAAGGTAATAGCATCCGAGTACCATTTCCTTATTGGGCACGGTAATCGGCGATCCATCGGCAGGTTTGAGCAAGTTATGCGTTGGCAACATGAGGTGGACTGCTTCATGCTGACTTTCGCCGGAAAGCGGAATGTGAACAGCCATTTGGTCACCGTCAAAGTCCGCATTATATCCAGCACAGACACAGGGGTGAATTCTGATTGCCGCTCCTTCAATGAGCACGGGATAAAATGCTTGAATACCAAGTTTATGGAGTGTTGGTGCACGGTTGAGTAGCACCGGATGATTCTTAGTGATTTCTTCCAAAATATCAAAGACTTCCGGCGTTCGGCGATCCAGCACGTTTTTGGCATTTTTTACGTTCGGCGCAATGCCTCGGACAATAAGCTCGCGGAGCACAAATGGTTTAAACATCTCCAAGGCCATTTCCTTCGGAAGACCGCACTGGGTGAGCTTAAGATCCGGGCCAACCACAATGACGGACCGGCCAGAATAATCCACGCGCTTCCCCAATAGATTTTGACGGAATCTGCCTTGCTTACCGCGGAGCATGTCAGAGAGCGACCGAAGTGGCGCAATAACAGTCCGGGAACTTGGGCGTTGCGTGGCATCAATAAGACTATCCACCGCTTCCTGAAGCATCCGTTTTTCATTGCGCAAGATTATTTCCGGCGCTCCCAAATCCATGAGATGCTTTAAGCGGTTATTGCGATTGATGACGCGGCGATAGAGATCATTGAGGTCGCTCGTTGCAAACCGGCCACCAGTTAATTGCACCATGGGACGCAGATCCGGCGGGATCACCGGCAAGTATTTAAGAATAGTCCACGACGGATCAATTTTTGACTTACGCATCCCGTCCACAATCCGAAGCCTCTTCGTCGCTTTAATATGCCGTTGTCCGCTGGTTTTGGCAATTTCTTCCCGAAGATCAGAGGCAAGTTTATCCAAATCCAGATGTTTAATGACATGAAGGATTGCCTCAGCACCCATCGCAACGTCAAAGCAAGACGCCGCATCATATTCCAATAGCCGTAAATACTCATCCTCGGTAAGCGTCGTAAGTGGTTTAATGCTTTTTACGGTACTGGTGAGCCAATCAATAATTTCCTTGATCTTTTCCGTTTCTTTTGCCTCATCCCCTTCAAGCTGCGCTGCCTCCTGTCGCTCTTTGAGGGTGAGTTCAGAGGTGGCAAGATCAACTGCTTCACGGCTGGTGAGGCGGGTTTTGATATCCTCTTTGTCGCGGCCAAACTGTGTGTGTCGTTTTTCCTTTTCGTTACCGAAACGCTTTTGGACTTCTCCAATTCTTCCTTTTCCGGTTTCGGAAACTGTTGCGAGCACTTCTTTTCGCTTCTGTTCATCCACGTGGGTTACCAGATATTGGGCAAAGTAAATAACCCCTTCCAGAGCCCGCGGACTAATGTCCAAAACTAAAGAAAGTTTGCTCGGCGCGCCTTTAAAAAACCATACATGGGCAACGGGAGCTGAAAGAGTAATATGTCCCATGCGTTCCCTTCGCACTTTGCTCTGGGTTACTTCTACTCCACATTTATCGCAGATAATGCCACGATAGCGAATCCGTTTATACTTGCCGCAGTAACATTCCCAATCCTTGGTGGGTCCAAAAATGCGTTCATCAAAAAGACCGTCTTTTTCTGGTTTCAGCGTCCGGTAGTTTATGGTTTCGGGCTTTGTCACTTCACCATATGACCACATCTTTATTTCTTCCGGTGATGCCAGCGTGATCTTTAACCCCGAAAAATCAATAATATTGGCAAAATTTCCTTTTTTATCCATATATTTCAACTTTAAACTTTAAAATGTAAACTTTGAAATTGTTTTTATAAGTTTAAAGTTTTAATTTTTAAGTTCTTCTGCTACTGTTTCTCCTCCTGCGGCTTTTGCAATTTCTTCTGCTTCCGCCTTCACTGCTTCCTCTGTAGCCGCACTTTCAGCAGTCGGGCTCTGCGGGCGGATGGTCACCACACCCGTTGGCACGACGTTTAAACCCAACGCCTGCAGTTCTTTTACCAACACCTTAAAGGATTCCGGAACAGTAGATGCCGGGATATCAATACCTTTAACAATTGCTTCAAACGCCTTGGCGCGGCCAACCACGTCATCCGATTTAATCGTAAGCATCTCTTGGAGGATGTGCGCCGCGCGGTGTGCTTCCAGTGCCCAGACTTCCATTTCTCCCAAACGTTGTCCACCCATTTGCGCTTTCCCGCCAAGTGGTTGCTGCGTCACCAGTGAGTACGGCCCGGTTGAACGCGCATGGGTTTTGTCTTCCACCATGTGGATAAGCTTCATAATGTACCCAAGCCCGACGACCACCGGCTCGCGGAACGATTCACCGGTTCTCCCGTCAAACAAGGTACTTTTCCCATTCACCGGCAGATTGGCATTATTGAGCATGGTTACTATGCGATCCTCCGAAGATTTTTCAAAGACCGGCAAGGCTACTTTTGTATTGAGCCGCTGGGCGGCCAACCCCAGGTGCGCTTCCAGAAGTTGTCCTAAATTCATACGAGACAGAACGGAGAGCGGAGAAATAATGAGATCAACGGTCGTTCCGTCGGATAAATACGGCATATCGAACTGCGACACAATCTTGGAGATGACGCCTTTGTTGCCGTGTCTGCCGGCGAGTTTGTCTCCCACCACCACTTTACGGATTTGGGCAACCTTGACCACAATTTTCCGATTCGCCCCCGGTTCAAGTTCATCGCCCTTTTCTTTGTCTAAAATCGCCACGTCAATAACCGTACCACGCTCCCCATGAGGCATACGAAGGCTGGTGTCACGTACTTCCCGCGCTTTCTCACCAAAAATTGCCCGGAGCAACCGTTCTTCTGCCGTCAACTCCGTTTCGCCTTTCGGAGCAATTTTTCCAACCAAAATATCATTCGGTCCTACTTCAGCACCCACGACCACGATGCCGTCGCGATCCAGATTTCGCAAGGCCTCTTCACCGACATTAGGGATATCGCGCGTGGTTTCTTCTGGCCCAAGTTTCGTATCCACCACGCTTGCTTCATATTCTTCAATGTTTATGGACGTAAGGAGATCTTCTTTTACTAATCGGTCGGAGATGACCACGGCATCTTCGTATCCCAACCCATCGAAACTCATATATGCAATCACCACGTTGGTTCCGAGCGCAAGTTCACCGTGGTCGCTTGCCGGGCCGTCAATGATAACCTGTTTTTTTTTCACTTTGTCGCCGGTTGTAACCAGAATCTTTTGGTTGTAGCTTGTAGACTGTGCAGACCGCTTGAACTTTTCCACAGCATACGATTCACGAAGGCCTTCTTTGGTTTCCAAAAGCACAAAGCTCCCATCTGCATACATCACGGTGGCGTCTTCTCGGCTTCGTATAACGCGGCCCAGAGACTGCGAAATTGCTGCCTCCATACCGGTGCCGACCACCGGAGATTCCGGACGAAGAAGCGGCACTGCCTGGCACTGCATATGGGTACCCATGAGTGCTCGGTTTGCTTCATCGTGGGCCAGGAACGGAATCAGAGATGCCGGAGCGCCAACTACTTGACGAGGCACCAGATCCATGTATTCTACGAGCGTGACATCTCCTTCTAAAAATTCCCCTTTGTACCGCATGGGCACACGATCATCAAGCAAAGTACCCTTTTCATCCATAGCTACCCCTGCGTGCGTAATATAGTGGCATTGTTCATCGTCCGCAGCAAGATAGACAATTTCATCCATCACGTGCATGCGGGTTTGTTCACCATCAGTCGCTTTGACCACTTTGCGGTATGGCGTTTCCAAAAATCCATATTCATTGACGCGCGCATAGAGAGACATGTAGGTAACCAGTCCAATGTTTGGTCCTTCGGGGCTTCTGACCGGGTCAATTCTGCCGTACTGCGAAGCATTAATATCACGGATAGAAAATGACGCACGCTCACGGGAAATTCCTCCTATACCCATGACCGTCAGCCGCCTGAGGTTGTCCACTTCTGCAAGCGGATTGGTTTGGTCAAGGATAGTGGAAAGCTGACTCGTTCGGAAAAAGTCGTTAATTGCGGCAATAATCGGCCGCGCGTTGACGAGTTGTCCGGGAGTCAAATCTACTGCAGCAGGGCCGGCAAGACTCATTTTTTCCCGTACGGAGCGCTCTAAACGCAGAAGTCCCACACGAAACGCATTGGTGGCAACAAGCTCCCCTACGCGACGTACGCGACGATTACCCAAGTGGTCAATATCGTCCACATCACCTTTGCCATTATTCAGTGCCATGAGGTAACGAAGGCTGCCGACAATATCTTCTTTCGCGAGTGTCCAGTACTCTTTTGTAGTAGGGACACCAATGCCTAACTTTTTATTCATCTTGTACCGTCCCACGCGCTCCAAGCTGTACCGCCGGTGATCAAAAAACATGGTTTTTAATAGTTCCTGGGCATTATCGAGGACAATGGGTTCACCGGGACGAAGTTTCCGGTATAGTTCAAGCACTGCTTCCACTTGATTGGTGGTGGGATCTTTTGCCAGGGTTGCTTCCAAATACCGATGATCGCCATGAGTATCCACATCGCCAAACGTCTGTAAAATTTCCTCGTTGGTAGATAAACCGACCGCCCGAAGGAATGTCGAGGCCACAAATTTGCGCCTCCGGTCAATCCGCACCATAAGGACATCATTTCTGGTCACAATAAACTCAAGCCAGCTCCCGTGCATGGGTCTAATCTCCGCACTATAGATGGTTTTTCCTGTTACGGAATCCACCTGACCGGTGAAGTAAATACCCGGAGAACGAACGAGCTGATTGACGACACAGCGCTCGATGCCGTTGACGATAAAGGTACCGTTTGCTGTCATCGCCGGGATATCACCCAAAAATACTTCCTGTGTCACATAGTGGCCGGTCTGCTTATTGGTGAGCGTCGCCGTCACTTTGAGCGGCATGTCAAACGTTAATCCCTTTTCCAATGCAGTTTGTGGGGTCAGGCGGGGTTTGCCAAAAAAGTAGTCTCCGAAGGAGAGTGTCCAATTTTTGCCGGTAAAATCCGTAATCGGAGATACTTCAGAGAGGAGTTCTTTGATACCATGTTCCAAAAACCACTGGTAGGATTCCCGCTGCACTAGGGTAAGATCTAAGGGTGGAAGATTGCTAAATTGTTTCCCCCAATACAGCCGCTCTTGAGTATTTGCTTGTTTGCTCATCGCGAAATAATTTCTTAAGAGGATCGGAAACTCTTATGAACGACAAAAAGAAGCGAACAATGAACGTCCGCCTCTTAAAGGCTTTGTGAATTAAGGAGTATTATACCGCATTTTCCCGTTCTGTCAAGAGTGAAAAATGCACTTATCCCTTAAAGACACGGAGGAAGAAATTTATTATTCTGTCATTCTGAGCTTCGAACAATTTTAAATTCAATAAATTTACTAACTTTGAGATATAATAATTTCATGGCTGACAGTCCTTCATATTTAGAAAACAATCTTTCTCATCAACTCCCCTCAGAAAAGGACAGAAGAGCATATGGGTATCAACATACAAAACTTACCTGGCCTGGAAGAGTGGAAGAGACATTTGGCGTGTCACTTTTGGAACAATTAAAGGACCTCATTCCTCAAGGCACAATTCTGGATATAGGATCTTCTATCGGAGATACAACTCGAGAAATGGCTCATGTTTTTGGAGATAACGTTCAAGTTACTGGAATTGAAATAGATGCAGGTATGTTTGGTGAAAAAGGAAAATTTTTGCAAAAATTATACAAAACAGTGGTGGATGCCAAAAAGCGAACCTATACTCAAGGAGGAAATCCACCTCAATTTGTTCAAGCAGATGGATATTTTCCTCCCTTTGCTGAAAATAGTTTTCATGCAGTATTTATGATGAATAACTTATATCAATCAGTGCAGCATTTCAAAATTTCAAGTGAGCAACTTAAGGTCATTGTAGGAAATATACGACATATTACGAAGCCAGGCGGTTTCTTTTTAGTTTCAGGAATTTCCAGAGGTGCAGATCATCCCTTTGTAATTTTTCGATTTGATGCAATGAAAAACGCAACAATATTTGCAGAATCTGACCATAGCTCCATGGCAAAAGATATAACAGATAATCCGGACTATATCTTCAAAACAATATCTCGTGCTCTAGGGGATTACTTAATTACTTAACCTTCTTACTTACTTTACTTACTTATACTTACTTACTTAACCTTCCATGTTAACTACGTTCAAACATCCTATTGACAGAGCATCTGGAAACAATAACGTATCTGACCATGGACGAAGAAAAGCAATAAAAAGAGAATGTTTGAATGTGTTTAACATGGAAGGTTGATTATGTGATTATATTGATTATATTGTAAAGGCCACATTGATCGATATCTGGATCTGTGATACGTACCACCAATAGCGAGCTTAGTTTAGTCTGTGACCTGGCGGAGGCCCGACGCCTTCTGTAAAAAGCAGAATATCTACAGGAATAGACTCTTTGTGTCGAGTGAGGAACTTTTGCATGTGGAAGGCCACGTATCTCTCGCGTCGCCCCTGCATATCCTGAGCAGTTTTATCTAGATCGGGAAACAGAACTCTGGCTGTCACAACCTCTTCCTCGTGTCTGTTTGCCTGTTTTGCAAGATCCTCGTCAAGGTAATCTTCCAGATCAGCCGCTTTCCTGTTCTCAGGAGAAAGTCTTGCAAACTGCTCCTCCCAATCCAGCACTTTCATGGCGGTAAAGAGAGCCGAGGCAACATCACGGCCATCTTCTAGTGCTAATATCTCAATTATAAGAAGAGAACCATGTCGTTCTTTGTCACCTTCAATGAGCTGCTG
>JACPFZ010000035.1 GCA_016182725.1 Candidatus Gottesmanbacteria bacterium | reverse complement strand
TATTCATAGAGGCGTTGCACTGTTTCGGTTTGCGCAAGTGAGATATTCCCTTAAGTGTTTAAGGAGCTTTTACTTTTTTCCGGAACAGTAATAATTTCTCTTTGAGTGGAATCAAGAACGGTAATACTGTTCGTGCCGACGACTGTCACCACCGTATCCGTGCTCGAGGTAGGAGCGGTACCAGCATTGGCGGCTCTCGACACACGAAGGCTATCTCCTACTTGAAATTCGTACTGGTTTGGACCGGTGATAATCTTAAATGTTGCATCCAGCGCCGTGCCAAATTTTGCCTGGCTGGTAGTAAATTTAGAAATATACATTTGGTTGCCAGCTGAACCGACTCCGGTGAGATCAGTGACATTCGTTTCTGTGACAGCGCTTATAACTGCGGGATTAGCGCTGTTCGCGGTAGCATTATAGATGGAGACATAGTCACCAATGCGAAGATCTTCCTGGGTAACTCCCTCGGTAACCGTTGTCGAGGAAGCAATACCGGCGACGGGATTCCCATAATTAATTTTTGCGAGAGTTACCGAATCGCCATCAGCGGTGGATGCCGGACTGCTCTGAACCGTTAGCTGTGTCGAAGAAACTGCGCTCACCGCCCTACTGGCGAAGGTACTTCGCGTTGAATTCCAGATACTGACATAATCGCCAACCTTAAAAATGGTGTTGGCATTGGTAACATTATAAACCGTTGTTGTGGCCGTGACCGTGCCGGCGACATTGGTGTGATACTGATCGTCGTTGCCGATTCGGAAGACTGAAGGGGTGTTATAGAGCCAGTTGGGAGCGTTATAAGAGTTCCCGACTTTGGCGCCGTTGACATAAAGCTCGACACTGGCTCCGTAATTTCTATCCGAAGGCTTAAAAACACCGACCACATGGTTCCAACTGCTGGCGGTTAATGAGGCACTGGCAGTAGCTGTATAGACGTCTGAACCGTTTTCCGAGACTTCGAAGTAGGGGGTGGTGCCGTGAAGGCCAAGTCGATAGGCTTTGTTCGTCAAATCGCCTCCTTTGCCCGCGATGACCTGTTTTTGGGTCGTTGCAGTCGTTGGATTCACCCAAGCGCCGACGGTAATTGCCGAGGCAGGAAGAAGCGAGGTTGCAGTGGAGGAGAGAGATTGGCTGGAACCAGCAGTGAATGTGGCGGCATTGCCGCGGACACCACTTGCGGAGAAGGTGACGGTCCCGTTATTCGTGAGGTTATTGCCTTTGACCGAAAGGTCCTCAAGGTCGCTGGCCGTATTATTATTGACGCCCCACATCCCGCGGATATCGCCATACATTGCATCAGTAATATAATCTTTGGTATAGTATTTAACACTTCCTCTCATTTCGTTAATTGGGTAGCCGTAATTGGTGTAGGGATTGCTGGATTTGTCAACATTATCAAGTTGTGATTGAAATTCATCGATTCTTACCAACCCGTCGTCGGTGGCCATATAGATCGTATTTGAGCGTCCCGGGTCGGCGGTGGAGGTACCCTTGGCAACAAAAAGGTCATTAACGACGGGTGTGCTATCAGGGAAGGTGGGGCCAGGGACAAAATTGAGAGCGAGATTGATTGTCGCAACGGGTGTAGCATCACCGAAGGAAACGCCGCGATTGGTTGAAGAGATACTCCCGTAGGCAACATCGGCCGGGATGTTATTGGTGGCATTGATATTGGCGTCAACTGGCAGTTTTTTGTGAGCGGTATAATTGACTTTCAGCTTATCGTTAGCATTGGAGTTTTGGTCGCGATACGTATAGTAAAGCGTGCCGTCGGAGAGGAGATAGACATTTTTGGCAGCCACTGTGGCGGTAGTGTTGCCAAAGTTGCTGATTTTTTTAATTTCTTCTTGGATAAGGGACACAGCGCCGGTGGATGCGCCGTTGGTACCAACCGCGATATAATCAAGGCCGTCAATGGTTGCTGCTTTAACATCGTTGATGACAGCGGATGGCAACTTCATGATGGTCGACTCGGCAGTATACGTGTTGGTGCCGTTGCGAGAAGAAACCCGTTGGTCAGACAGACTTCTGTTGGTAGCATTATACCTGCGGATGGTATCGGCCTTAAAGTCAATGACATAGAGCCCTGTGGCGGAGGATCCGGACGTGCCGATATAGATCCGACCATTGAGCGCAAAGACGGTTTGCGGGTCATTGTTGGAATCTGCACCTATGGATTGATTTGATCCTTGCGTGAATCGCATCCACATGGTTTGATCCTCTGCGTTATAGATACGTACATTTGAGGCATCGGCCTCGATGACTGCACGTTTGGGGAAGGGTTTCGCGCCACAGCGGTCGTCAGTGCCAATAACACAAGCTGCACCAGTATTGTCAATGGTTTCGTTATACCAGGAAGAAGCTTTTGCTTGGTCGCTGTTTGTCCAAGCCCCGCCGTCGCTGTCGGCCGTGGTGTCGTAGACATAGACATCGTTTATGCTGGCAATCGTGGATTGCGTTTTGGGCCCGAACATTTTGTAGTCGCCGGTGCGCTCGATTGCCGCGCGAGGGACACCGGAAGCAGATGCAGTCAGGATATCTTGCTGTTCATACTGGTCAAAAACAACAAGCGATTGGCCGACGGCAGCCAAACCATTATTGGCAACGGCAAGCCGACCATTAAAGGTATTGGTGGCGCCGATCGTCAAGCGCGTTACGGCGCCGGAATCCAAAATATCATTGCCAGACACCTGCAGGTCGTCGGAAAGAACTACTTTTGTTCCCGTACAGTTCAGGGTTAAATTGCCGCTGGGATCCACGGTGAATCGGCAGTCACTGGTAGTATCGGTTTCAGTCAGACGTAGCTGTTCTGTTGTAGAAAGCACTTCCAACTTGGCATCTGGAGTGGTGTCTCCAATGCCGACCTTGCCCTCAAAATAGTTATCAGCGGTTCCTGCGATATAGAGTTGATAGTTATTTGCAGCTCCACTCATTGTTCCCATATAAAGACCATATTTATTGGTGGTAACCGTGCGGGAGTCTGCATCGATGTTTAACGGATAGAGGTTTGCTATGGTCCCTGAGCCAATTGTTCCTGCATTAATATCAATTCCGTAAGCATTGGTAATACTACCTGTATCGACGCTCGGTGAATCAACGCTAATCCCTATTGCAGTTGTCACCGTGGCATCTTCTGCGTCTGGATTATATACATTAATCCCCTGCAATGTTGTAACAGTAGCAGCGACGCCATTGCTCACATATGCCTGCGCTAATGATCCTGTCATTACGCTGACAGTTCCCGCAGCTGCGACATTGGCTACAGCATCAAGACCATTCAGTTGATTCGCGCCGTTTGTCGTGTCTAGCCTAGCTGAAGTGGATAATCCATAGTAGTTTCCCGTCGAAGCGCTCCCCGGATCTGCCTGCGCAAGAATGACTGCACCGTACAATGATCCACTGGTATCGGTGAAACTATTATCTACCCGGAGAACCTGTCCAGCTGTAATCACACCGGCATTTCCAAACGCTCCTTGATCGCTGACATCCAAGTCTCCGGTAATATTAACCAAGGCTCCTGTTGGGGCGATAGTCAAAGCT
>JACPFZ010000037.1 GCA_016182725.1 Candidatus Gottesmanbacteria bacterium | reverse complement strand
TGGAGCATGTGATTCTGGACAACGTCACGGAGCGCCCCCACGCCATCATAAAATTCCCCGCGACTGCCTACTCCCACATCTTCTGCAAGCGTCATCTG
The DNA here is from genome assembly GCA_016182725.1 of Candidatus Gottesmanbacteria bacterium. Classification (GTDB taxonomy): domain Bacteria; phylum Patescibacteriota; class Microgenomatia; order UBA10105; family UBA927; genus JACPFZ01. The sequence continues at coordinate 30,606 of JACPFZ010000037.1, read as the reverse complement.
GATATGATCAATAAACCCGGCATTCCAGGTCGGCTCAAATATACCATTGGCAAAACGAAACGCGAGAATATTTTGTACGGTTTCTTTGCCTAAGTAGTGGTCAATACGATAAATCTGCTTTTCTTCAAAGATCGATGCAAGGAGTTTGTCGAGGGATCGTGCGGTAGAAAGGTCACGGCCGAACGGTTTTTCAATCAGTACCCGCGTAAAATTCGTCGTGCCTTGCCCACATCCCTCAGACAATGTACTCGTTTTGAGGTGCGTAAGGATCGTTTCATAATGCTGGGGAGGGGTCGCCAGGTAGAAAAATCGCGGGACGCAGGCAGCCGTGAGCTGGTCAAAACGTTTCAGTCTGACGACGAGTTTTTCATACAGCGCTGCATCTTCAAAATATCCCTGCTGGTACTCGATTCTATCAACCAAATCATTCCAGAGGCGAAGATCAAATGCGTCTCCCGCACGATCTTTCACTGCGATGGCCATCAACTCTCGAAACTGATCGTCGGTGATCTTGCGCCTCCCAACGCCAATGATAAAGACATGTTTGCTCATCTCCCCTTTTTTACAGAGTAAATACATGGCCGGCATGAGCTTTCGCGCCATGAGGTCTCCTGTTGCACCGAAGATAATAAACACCAACGGACTCTCCATATCTACGTAACTTAAGGTACTTAGGTTACGTAGTCAAGAGGAAACCAGGCGGTTGATGAGAGGAATCATTTTGGTACGGAATGTGGTGTGAAGCGAAAACTGCTTGATGACTTTACGATAAAAGTACGCCTGCGGCATCGTCTTCATTTTACCCAAAATAAAATCCGCAATCTTTCCCGGGCTATCCTGTAAGGAAAAGTAATTGATGTTGGTCGTTCCAATTTCCCGAAACGCCGGGATGTCCGAGGCAAAAATCGGCGCCCGCATTAACCCAGCTTCTAGGATGGGCACACCAAACTCTTCAATCACACTGGTCATAAGAAGAAGATCGGAAATAAGATAGAGCTCCGGAATAGGAATAGGCGACTCCCCGAAATATTCCGCTAGAAAAAAAACGTGATTTTTCAAACCCAAATCCTCTACCATTGCTTTTAACTTCTGATAATACTTCTGATTTTCTACCCGCTTGTAATCCACGTTGGCCGTGAGCAGGAGCTTAAAGTTGACCCCCCGATCGACCATGGCACGGGCTATGTGGATAGCAAGTTCTAAATTCTTTCGCGGCACAGCGCGCACCGGAATACAAGCGATAAGGTCACTTTCCAAACCATCAATGTCTTGGTAAAACTGTCGCATAATGGGCGAAAGACCTAAAAACTTGGGAATGTCGTGGAGATTGTGGAACACCAATACTTGATCCGGTTTTTTGGCTCCAAATGCCCTCAGGAGATTCTTTTTGACATATTCCGAGATACAAAAGTACGTAAGACTCGCCACCGGTTTCATGAGCAACTCCCATGGGTACATCGAAGCAAGCTCTTTGCGAAGACCCAAGTAGGAATCGTCAAAGCAATTAATGTTGTGCACCCACGCGCAAAACTTAACCTGGGGCATGTCGGCCACCAGACGAATGAGTGCCGCAGTCAGGGGCAAATTATAATGGCGAGTAAATATGTTATGGACGATGACCACCTGTATACCGTAGGTAACGAAATGCCGTTTTAAACTCTTGTATAAGCTCTCTTCTAACCTGCGGAACGAGTTGGTCACCATACCCTGCTCGAGTTCCTTCCTCACTTTCAAAACCAACGGGTGCGTGGGATACATCCGTCGGATCATGGTAACGGGGATGTCTTTGCGAAAGTGCTTCGGCTTGCCGGCGATAATTTCTACAGGGTAATTGTACAGGCGGAACAGTCGCGCCTGGTCCTTCATGAGCAGGTCAACGCCGGATATTTCCGGCGGACCGGAATAGTGGAGAAGCGCAATCTTGGGCTTTTTGTTATTGGTGGTTGAGGGCTTAGCATCCATCCTTTTGATTGTGCCACAACTGGGATGAAAAAATCAACCCATTCGGCACCGCAGCCTTTAGGCCGCGGTATGCTCAGGGTTGATACTGAGCGCCGCCGAATGTATCAAATCGAAGTCAATTTTTTGTACACTGCCTCATACCCCTCCACCATCTTCTCCACGGTAAAGTGATCCTCCACGTGTTTCCTACATGCTTGCCGCATTGCTTGATAGGTCGGTGCATCCAGAGATAAAAGTCTTTTGAGGGCTTCAGCCATGCTATCAACGTCCGCCACGACATATCCGGTCTTCCCATCCATGATAATCTCCGGCACTGACCCGCGATTGAAAGCAACGACTGGCGTGCCTGCCGCCATGGCCTCCACCATCACCAAACCAAATGGTTCCTCCCACTTGATGGGAAACACAAATGCTTTTGCTTTTTGCAAAAACAGAGAACGCTCCTGGTGGTTGAGTTGACCAACGAATTGCACCGAGCTCCCGTCAATAAGAGGCTTTATTTCTGTATCAAAAAATGCCTGATCCACAGGATCTATAAACGCGGCGAGCCGAAGAGGAACGCCCACGGCTTTTGCTACATGAATGGCTTCCACCACTCCTTTTTTCGGTGTAATCCTCCCTAACCACGCAAGGTACCCGCCTTCGCCAGGCCTTCGGTGGGCAAGCCCGCCGCCGCCATCACCCACGGTAAATTGTGATAGATCTATCCCGTTATAGACTGTTGCGACATAGTTAAGCTCTGGAAGTCCAGTGCGCTGCGCATTGCTAATGGAGACAAAGTTTTGCTTGGCAAATTGTTGATAGACTTTTCGTTTATCCGGATTTTGCTCTCCTTCGGTGAGGGTCCCGTGGATCGTATGGACGAGGGGGGTTTTGATAAGATCGGCAAAAAACATCGCCTGGCCTTCTCCATGGATGTGAATAATATCAAACTGATCGCAGTGAGAAAACACCGGATAAATCTGGAACAATTGTGTGTAGGGATTGTTTTTGAGGCTGCCGTCGTTGCCGAGCGCCTTTTCATAGACAAACGAAAGCTTTGCTTCTGTCACGCTGTCTCCAGTGGCAAACAGGGTCACGTCGTGGCCGCGGCTAACGAGTCCATCAGTGAGGCTACTCACTACCGCCTCTATCCCCCCGTATCCTTTCGGCGGCACCGGGAGCCACGGAGGAGCTACTTGAGCAATTTTCATACTTTTTTATCGTATCTCAATTTTTCTTTGAAAACAAGAAAGATAAACTCGAATAATGCCAGTTGCCTCTTCCATCTCCACGGCTCAAGAATAAGCCTCCACAGCCATTTCAAACCATATCGTTCTATAAACTTTGGCGTCATTGGCAATCGTCCACTGATCTCATCAAAAGCTCCGCCCACGCTCATAAATACAATCGGCGTTTTTATTCCTAATTCGTAAATCTTAATTCGTAATTCGTGCATAAAATACTCCTGTTTCGGTGCGCCTAAGCCGACGAAAACAATTTGTGTCCGCGTTTCTTCTATTTTTTTATAAATGTTATAAAAGTTATAATCCTTATAACCATTATCGGATATCTCCCCAGGCTCCATCGCCCAACCCAATACTCTAGGATATTTTTGTCGTAAGCACTCTAAAGCCTGGACTGCTACTCCTCCCCGACCTCCGATAAGTCCTATGGGAATGCGCTCTTTTGCCGCCAGTTTCACGAGATCTTCCATAAACTCTATTCCTGTAATGCGCTTCAAATGAGATTCCGGGTACAAAATCCGACTACCCCACACCAGTCCAATGCCGTCCGGGATTGCTACATCGGCCCGATTAAGAATATCGGCAAAATGAGAATTGGTGCGGGCTAAAACCACCTGTTCCGGGTTGGGAGTGACAATGAGCCGTATTTTTTGACCATTTTTTTCTGTATTTTCTAGTCCTTTATTCAAAAACTCTAAGATTTCTTTCTTAGAACTAGTTGTAATAGAAATTCCAAGGATTTTTTTTGATTTTAGACTCATAGATAATTAAATCGGCCTAGATATTTTCATAGAATCTTGTATGAAATTTCACAATGAGTATAAAAATTTGGATATGAATTTCTTAAAAATTCATCCGATAGTTTTTTCTGTAAGTTTTTAGCTACAGGATATCAATATTTTTTCCCGCAAAATTCCCATTTTTCATATTTTTTGATATTTTAATCTATCTATAGGTCGTCTATCTCTTACTTACGCTCCGTTTGTAAAGTTCAATGTTCTCGAGAGCCACTCCGGTACCCCGAACCACACATAAAAGCGCATCTTCCGCCACATGACAGACCACTCCCGTCATGGTGGTCATGAGTTTATCGAGATTCTGGAGCGTGCTGGTGCCCCCGGCCATGACAATTCCTTTGTCAATAATGTCCGCGGCAAGCTCCGGCGGCGTTTCCTCAAGAGCGGATTTTACCGCTCCAATGATTTGATGCAACACCGGCATCATGGCTTCTGTAGCCTCGCTGCTGGTGAGTTCAATCATGTGAGGAAGGCCGGTCACCGCATCGCGGCCGCGGACCTCCATTTTGGACGTTGGAGGTTGGAGATTGGAAGTTAGACGTTGAGGTTGGAAGCTAGAGGTTGGATTATCCAATTTCAAACTTCTCACTTCTAACTTCTGCGATAGCGCGTCTCCAATGGTCATTTTAATCGATTCCGCCATCCGCTCCCCGATGATAAGGTTGTATTTTTTCTTAAGGAAGACAGCAATCGCCTCATCCAATTTATTGCCGGCAACCCGCGCGCTTTTATGGACGACGACTCCCCCAAGAGAAATGACTGCCGCTTCGGTCGATCCGCCGCCGATATCGACAATCATGTGTCCCGAGGCCTGCGCAATGGGAATTTTGGCACCAATTGCAGCAGCCAAGGGTTCTTCAATAAGGTAGGCAACCCGGGCGCCGGCGGAAAGTGTGGCGTCCAGAACTGCCCGGCGCTCCACCTGCGTCACGCCGGTCGGAATGCAAATCATCACCTCCGGCTTGAAGAAACGATTGTGACCGGCAACGGTATCTATAAAGTACCGCAGCATCGCCTCGGTAATGCGGTAATCAGCAATCACGCCATCGCGCATAGGACGGGTGGCCATGATGTTGCCTGGCGTTCGCCCCAACATTTCTTTGGCTTCATTGCCCACTGCCACCACACGGTTATCCTCAACCGTTACTGCAACAACGGTGGGTTCATTGAGGACGACCCCAACGCCAGCGAGCCAGACCAGACTATTAGCTGTACCCAAATCAATACCAATTCTTTTTGTAAACATAGTGGTCGTATGAGTCTTATAAGACTTATGTGAGATTTACTTTCATTTTACCACACTTTCCTCTATACTATGATCATGGTTATCCGCAGAATTCGAGGTTTTTTGATCCCTTTTGTTATCCTTTTTGCTATTCTTGGCGTTGCGACTCTCCTCATTGGCTATGGCAAAGGCTACCGGCTGGATTTTGGAAACAATCGGCTAAAATCTACCGGACTCATCCTGGCAACGTCCGACCCCATCGGTGCGCAAATCTATGTCAATGGCATTCTTCGCACGGCAACAAACAATTCAGTCAATGTGGATCCCGGCTGGTATACCGTGCGTATCACCCGCGAAGGCTTCATTCCCTGGGAAAAACAGGTTCGGGTGCAAGGCGAAGTGGTGGCACGAGCAGACGCATTCCTCTTCCCTACCAGTCCCTCTCTCTCGCCGCTTACTGCAACCGGCATCGTCAAGCCTCTCCTTTCTCCTGATGGCACAAAGATTGCCTACATCGTGCCGTTTCCGGCAATGAAAGATGCGACAGCGGCATTTACACCGAGCGCAGCCGAGGTGAAAAATGCCGGCATTTGGATCTATGAACTCATAGACCGGCCCTTAGGCCTCAACCGCGACCCCAAACACATCGCAAGTTTCGAAAGCAACAGTGATCCCGACAACATGACGATGATTTGGTCACCCGATGCAAACCAGCTTTTGGTTGCAGATACCCTTTCCATCCGGCTCTATCAGACCAACCGCCTGGATGAGTACAAAATTATTTCGGCTTCGTACGAAAGCATTCTCAAAGAGTGGCAGGATGATACGCGTGCCAAGGATCGGGCCAAACTCGCCGCGTTTAAGCCACCGATTATCGACATGGCCACGAGGAGCGCGAAAATCATTGCATTTTCGCCGGATGAAACGAAGCTATTCTACGAAGCAACCGCAAGCGCAACCATACCGCAAGTCATTGTCCCTGCGCTTTTGGGGACCAATCCCACAAAAGAGGAACGGACTATTCACCCAGGTAAACTCTACGTCTACGACAGTCGCGAGGACAAAAATTACTTTTTATTGGACAAAAAAGAACTCCCCGCACCCAAACCCACTCCTCTATCAAAATCCAAATCTTCCTCTCTCCAACTTCCCACTTCCAACTTCCTATCTCTAACGTCTAATGTCCAACTTCCAACGTCCATTCGCTGGTTCCCGACCAACCGCCACCTTCTGTTTATGCTGCAGGGGAAAATTGATGTGCTGGAGTATGACCGGACCAACTGGATTACGGTGTATTCCGGGCCGTTTACTGACGGGTTTATGGCCCCCTGGCCCAATGGTTCGCGGATTATCATTATGACGAACTTAAACCCAGGCACCCAACCCCTGCCAAATTTATATACAGTGAATCTTCGATAACCAGTACTGAACTAGCTTTACACATCCGATGTGTAAAGCTAATCTTCCAGCCACACCGCAGTTATACCAAAAGTTATACCAAAAAGTTAGAACCGAATTCCAGGTATTGCGTGAGCCTCTCTTTTGCTCATGCTACGATCTGGCACACTCGCCCCGCCTGCCATGGCTTATGTCAGGGTGAGTGGACTCGAACCACCGACCTCTACGTCCCGAACGTAGCGTTCTACCAACTGAACTACACCCTGGCTATGGCGGGCAGGCCGAACGAAGCGCGCTACTAACTGCGCTACACCCCGCCTTTGGTATTTTAGCATAAAATAGGCTAAAATTGTCTCATGCCCTTGTAGCTCAACGGATAGAGCAAACCCGTCCTAAGGGTGAGATGAGAGTTCGATTCCCTCCAAGGGCACTCAAAGATTTCCTACTCTCGCAAAAAAGAGGGTGCCGGAAATGCCCGCGCCGATACTCACAATATAGAGATCCTGTCCTTTGCGCATTCTCCTCATAAGCCGCGTCAATGCTTTCATCGTATTGGCGGAACTCGCATTTCCGTCAGGAACGACCGATGGGATGTCAACGACAATCCCTTCTTTCTGAAACGCCCCGATTATGCCATTTACCACTTGCCTGCTGGCGTAATGGAGAATCAGAAATTGCAGGTTCTCGCGGCCGTACTTCTTTTCATATTTCCGATACCAGGCAATCGACCGGTCGCGGATCGCACGTAAGAACATTTTCGTCGTATCCACTCCCCGCATAAAAACTTTGTATCCGGGTGGCGGCTGTGGTAAACGAATTTTCGTTACTCGTTCGTTTTCCTGGAAAAATTCATCATCCGCCATTTCATACAACATTACGCCGGCAAGCGCTCCGGTGCGGTCAGGCTCTGCAAACGTTTCTCCCAAATTCGGAATAATCGTGAGGCTTTCCCCAGGGACACCTGTCCACGCAACAACGGCGTTTGAAAACACATAGCGGGATATGGGGTCGGCTTCCCGGGGATCAAATCCGGGAGCAAGCCTTGTCATCCCTTCCGCCGCCACCACTAACGCCTTTTTTCCTCGATGCCCAAGTGCTTTCGATAATTCATAAATGCCGCTGTTACAAGCCAGAATGCCGTCATGAAAAATTGTTGCATTGGATAATCCGGAAAGTTCCTGCACCTTCTGTGCATAACTTGCTACCGGCGGAGCTCCTGCACCGACAAACACTGCATCAACATCCTCCGGTTTCCAGCCATTATTGGCAAGGGTGGTATCCACGGCCAGTTTCACGGCTGCAAATTCACTTGCCACCGCCTGCTCGGGACTTTCTTGCTCAGGTGTACGGTACACATGGGAAAATCCCACATCTCCCAGAACAGCCTCCGGCCCGTATGCCTGCCCAATATGAGCATCCAGCTCTTCTTTGGTAATACGTTGCCCGAAGCCTACATTGGTTGCGCTCATGCCCAAATCCGGGCGTCGTACCGCCTCGACGTAGGCAGTTGAAAACTCCGACAGGGGCTGTTCAAATGTGCGGGAAAAAGACGACGCCTCTTGCGCACTTGGTAGCTCATGATCACCCATCCCCCTATGGTAGCAAAATCTTTCGAAATGCGCTATACTAGAGGTATGAATCTGGGTCCCCGTGCTTCCCAACTCCCTATTGTCTACCCCATTGAGATAATCCTCGCCAGCCAATCCATAGGCCGAAAAACTCTGCTGGAGAAGCTTGGCGTGCGTTTCCGGGTCATTGTCACTCATGTGGACGAGGGGACGATTGTAGACAAAGATCCCCTCACTACCCTTCTTCGCCGCGCCCGGACCAAAGCCGATGAAGTCATTAAACACCCGCGCGTCTACCACCTGTCGGAACCGGCGCAGAGTCTCGTGATTGCCGCCGATTCTATGGCCATCTCTGGCCGGCAAACCTTTGGCAAAGCCAATGACCGGGAAGACGCCAAAACCATTCTCAAAGCCCTCATGGGCAAAACTCATACGTTTGCTACCGCCGTGTCTTTAGTGCTCGTGGATAAAGAACAGGAAAAGAAGCGGTGGGAAAAGGTGATGGAAACCCGCGTCACTATGCGAAAACTTCGTCCCGCAGAGCTGGAAGGCTATGTTGCCCGCTACGACTTTACCCGCTTTGCCGCAGGCTATGCCTTAAACGAAACTCCCTGGAGTCTGGTGACCAAAATTGACGGCAGCTACACCAATGTCATTGGTCTCCCGTTTGAAGTATTGCTCCCGATACTGCGATCATTAAAGATTATAGTATAACTCCATCCAGTCTTTTTACTCTTCCCGTTGCACTCTTTTTCCCTGTCTTATACAATTCTTCTTCTTGGCGCGTCGGGTTATTTTCGCATTTGCATCCCATCCTCATCTGCCCTATAATTCCACTTATTGTAGCTTCATCAAACCTCAAACTTTGCATTGAAGCTTTTGAGAAGCACATTGACAGTTGAAGAGAATTCTCGCAGTTCAGTTAGAAAAAACCAGGAGAAAATGCAATGGACTCAAAGTTAGCTCTGAAAAACGCAAAGCAGGTCGTAGAAGAGGCGCGGCTGCAGCTCTATCTGGCGGATGGGGAGTTGGCGCAGCTCATTGATGACCCAAACGCAGACGGAGCCACCGCCATGGAAATCGCAACGCGCATAGCAAAAACAATGGGCGCCGGGTTAGCCGCGTCCAATGCGATAAAGCGCTGGGCAAAGGACGCCAACCGATCGAATCAACCGCAACAGAACGGTGCGATACTCGCCCAGGCATTTGGGAAGTTGCCGCCGGCGCTCACGCCAGACGATCCAGGCGGATCTCCTGAAACGGCGCCTATGCACTTTGGCGAACCGCCGCAACCGCCGGGCAGCAAGCCCGATGTCGTTGAGCAACTGGCCAAGGCAGTCGCCGGGACACAGCTGAATCAGCCAGTAGCCGACCAACCGACTCAACCGACGAATCCGCAGGTCGAGGAATTGCTAATACGGGGATGGGACGCAGTAGGACAACATGAGGTAAATTGGGCAGAAGCGCGCCAATGCGCACTACGGGTTCTAGAGATCGAACCGAACAATCAAGAAGCGCTCAAGCTCAGAGATTTCGCCGTTCCGAAGGTGCAAACAACGATTGCTCCCGCAGTCAACGTGGCCGAACCCTCCAGTGCAGCTACTGCCGATGACCCAGAGGCGGATCATTGGAAGGACAGGTTTGAACATCCAGTCCATGCGCAGGGGGCAGCCGATCAGTAAAAAAATTTTCAGGCTGGGGCAACAAACTCTTCAACTGTCCATTACGACGAAAGACGCGAACGGATGTGGATCCCCAGCCCCACTGCACCACCGATCGCGTCTTTTTTCTAAGCTTTACAGCTTTACACATCCGATGTGTAAAGCTGTAAAGCTATTGATTCTCCCTCAACCTTCATGTAAGCTGAGTATATGGCCTATCGTCTAACCCCACTGGTTACCGGTGAGTATTACCACATCTGTAACCGAGGTGTGGAAAAACGCGCAATTTTTTCTGATGAACGGAGTAAGCAACGGCTGGTGGACACGCTTGCCTATTATCTCCCAGAAAAGCCACAATTCCGCCTCTCTCAGTTTCTGAACCTCGCATTGCCCATCCGCAGGCATATGACAGAAACCATGAAAGGGCAACCGCACATCATATCAATTGTCTCCTACGTCTTCATGCCCAATCACGTTCATTTGTTAGTGAAACAAACAACCGATGGGGGCGTTACCGCATTTATGCGACGAATTACTGATAGCTATACCAAATATTTCAACACCAGGTATGGCAGGGTCGGACCGCTGTTCCAGGGGCCATTTAAAGCAGTACGAATCCAATCAGACGAACAACTCATCCACGTCTCCCGATACATCCATCTCAACCCTTTCACAAGCGGCGTGGTCAAAAGCATAGAAGAACTCTTTGGGTATCCGTGGTCGTCGCTGCCTGAATATTTTGCGCGCACGCCAAGCCTCGCTGACCCCACCCCTATCCTCACGTCGTTTGGCTCAAAAGAATCGTACCGATCGTTTCTTGTCGATCAAGCAGATTACCAGAAAACGCTCGAGACTGTCAAACATGTCCTTTTCGATGACAAACTTTAGCTTTACACAGCTTTACAGCTTTACACATCCGATGTGTAAAGCTGTAAAGCTAAAGCTCTTCCGACGGAAACAGGAGGCTGATTTCTTTTTGCGCAGCCTCAAGCGAATCGGAGCGGTGGACGACGTTGCGAGGCTTATCAACGCCAAAGTCTCGGCGGATGGTGCCCGGCTGGGCTTGCGCAGGATCCGTGGGACCGCAGATGGCAAACACTTTCTGTATCGCCCCTTCTCCTTCTAAAATAAACGCAACCACGGGTGTCGAGGTCATTTGTTGCACAATATCCGGGAAAAACGGCTTGTCTTTGTGATGGCTATACCAGACTTCGAGGAACTCGCGGGTCAACCGGAGCATTTTGAGTGCAACAATCGTCAAACCTGCCCGCTCAAACCGGTCAATGACGCGGCCAATAATATGCTTCTGTACGCCATCGGGTTTTACCAAGACTACGGTTCTCTCTTTCATACTGTGTAGACTTGCAGCGAAATGAACGATTTATCCTTGCAAGGTACCTCCTTTCAAGCCTAAACCTAGGTTCGCTCTAGCATAACAACTCTTCCTGTATGCTACTCGATTCATTTTAAAATTACAATGTAAAAATTTAAAGCTTCAATAACTGCCGAAGCTTATCCCCTTGGGATTTATTCCAAACGATGGCCATGTTCAACGTCTCGCTCTTGATATACTTTTTTAAAAGTTTATTGATATCATCGGCAGTCACGGCATCAATTCTGGCAAGGTGTTCATCCATCGTCATGAAGGGCATTCCAAACAGATCCTGGCGGCCGTAGTATTCCGCCATAAACTCCGGATCTTCACCCCGAAATGCCATCAGGGTCTTGAAACGCTTTTTGGCAACCATCACTTCTTCACTCCTCACCCTTTTGTCGCGGGCTTTCGCTAGCTCTCCTAGTATTGCTTGTGTTGCTTCTTCGACTTTCTCCGTCGCCACACCCGCGTAAATCGTCCAATTCCCCACATCCTGCCACATGTTGGTGCTGCTTCGAATGTGATAACACAAGCCCCGTTTTTCGCGGATTTCTTTAAAAAGCCGTGACGTAAACGAAATACCCATCAGAAGATTAAAGACTGTCCAGGCAAACCGGTCGTCACTTCCCCGATGGAATACTCTGACCCCAAGCATCACATGCGCCTGCTGCACATCCGGCTTGGTGACAACTGCCAGTTGAGGCTTATCCTGATGATCTGTCACCCGTTCAAAGCCTTCAACTGAAAAAGGTCTGTTATCGGTTTTCTGTTGTCGGTTTTCAGAATTGTGTTGACCGGTTGACCGGTTGACCGGTTGACCGCTATCTGACAACCGAAAACCGAGAACCGATGGCCCAAACCACTCTTCTGCCTTAGTCTTAATTCTTTGCTCATTATTCGTAATTCGTCCTGCAAGGACAACAACAATCTGCTCCGGCTTGTACCACGTATCGTGGTAGTCTTGCAAGGAAACTCCTTGCAAGACTCGAAGCGATGCTTCTTCACCGATAATCCGCATCCCGAGCGCAGTTCCCGGATACATCATCTGATGAAACGTGTCTTCCACCTTTACTTCCGGTTCGTCTTCATACCGCTTCATTTCTTCAAGGATCACGTCGCGTTCCTTATCTACGTATTTCTGCTCAAGGCGAGGGTGGAGTGCAAGCTCTTTATTGATGTCTAATGCCAGTTCCCAATCGCTTGCCAGGACTTTGTTGTGGTAATTGGTGATGTCAATGTCAGTATAGGCATTCTGCAAGCCCCCTGCCCGCTCGATCACATTGACGTCATCGGTTGTCGGGTACTTTTTGGTGCCTTTAAACACCATGTGTTCGAGGAAATGAGATATACCGTTGATCGCTTTCGTCTCATAGCGGCTTCCCACTGCTACCATGACACTCGTCGCCACGCTATTGACACCGGTCATGGGGACGAGGATGAGGCGAACACCGTTCCCAAAAATCGTGCGCTCATAAGGCTTTTTCGTCATAAGAATCTTATATTAGATCAATTTGACTCATTTGTCTAATTAGACTAATGTTAATTATATGACTCCCGATGACATCCGCCAGCAGATTGAACTCAACGTCGTTGAGATGATCAAAGAAAAGCTTGCTGACGGAACCATGACCGATGAGCGAAGCCAGCAAATCTCCCAGACCGTCCTGGACACGCTTGTCCCCGGCATGAGTTTTGAGCAGTTATACAAAGCCATTCCCAAGATCGATGATACGTTCCCCGAGCTTTCCCCCATCATTCTGCCGATTCTCAAGGAATATGAGACCAACATCACACAACAAGTGAAACAAAATGTCGAAAACCTTATCAAACAAGGTCAATTTGATGCCGCAGCCAAGCTTGCACAAAAAGCCGTGGACCAGGAGGTCAAGCTTGTCTGGCAAGGCAAAGGAAAGGTATAATATCGGTATGCCTACCAACCTCACCCTAGACACGTTTATCGACAAACTTCTGGATGAAAAACATGCCGGAGTATCTATCCCCGCGGAAAATCGCGAGCAGATGAAGCAGGAAATGATGACGGCTCTCAACAAAATGATTTCCCTTAAAATGCTCGAGCAACTTTCCCCCATAGAACTCCAAGAATTCCAAGGTCTAGAAGACAAAAACGCCACCGATGACCAGCTACAAGCATATATTACCGACCATGTAGGTCCGAAAATCAAAGAAAAAGATGTGTTTTTCGCCCAGATTCTTAATGAGTTTAAAAATCTTTATCTAGGATAACTATGCCGGAACTTCGAGAAGCGCTCACACACAAAGTCCAACAAGCCCGCGGGTTGGTGGAAAAAGGAAAAGCCAAACTTGTGGGCACTGCTCGCCCCCCTAAAGAACGCAAAGCATATGAGATAGCTGCAGAACCGGTGACTCTTGGATCTGAAGATGAAAAACTCGTGATCACCGCCACGGGAGCCGCTGCTGTCGAAACGAAAGCCGCAGAGATGGCCGAACAGGAAATGCAGCGAAAGCCCGGCGAGCGATTGAGCCTTTCCAGTATCGCCCGCACGGTTTGGAAACGGTCGCTCGGGAGTGAATACTTCCGCGAGCGCGCTCGACTCTACAGTAAAGAATTATTAGCTACCGTCAACAATAATGTATTTTCTGATGAGCGTATTGCCCAGGCAAAACAGCGTGCTGAAGCCCGGTATCAACAGGAACTTCGCCAGGCAAACATTGCAAAAAAGACAGGAAGGAGAGCGTTAGAATTTGCCAAATCTGCAATCGGTAAGAAAACGCTCATGCAACAATATACTCTGGAAGAACTTGCTTCACTGACGCATGCAACGGAAGAGCAAACTCTGGTTCGTGAACTTGGGCAAACACACGAACGATTCCGCAAGACATTGGATCAAAACGACGCAATGATACGGACGGAGATGGGCGAACAACTGCACATCCTCCAAGAAGCCACTCCTCAAGAAAAAGCAATTATCGATAAGGGCCGCAAGCTTATGGAGGATTTTGCAAGCGGAGCTCTGAATGAAGCACAATTCCAAACCGAATCGCAGGGCGTATGGAGTATGATGAAAAATCTCAAGCCCGAACTTTTGAAAGCCGCTGATCTCTACACGTCTTCCCTTTTTGAAACAGCCAAAGCCCTGAAAACGCAACGCAACCAAGGGGTTTCTATGGCTGTTATCCAAGCGCGAATCGCCAATAGCGAATTTCGCATCGCCTTCGGCGTCATGGGCGCGGCCACAAGCATAGAAGCGTCAACGACGAAGAAAATCGTGGGGAGACTGGAGAAAACACTCAACCGATTCGAAAAAAATCCCTTGGGCGCATTGATCCTCAATGAAGCGACGGTCGGTGGTGGTGTGGCACTTGGACTTTCCGCGCTCCTTGTTCCTCGCTCGATGGCCACCAGTGCAGCACGTCTCGTCGCGCCCATCGGCGGAAGTCTTGTGGGCGGCGCGTTCGGCGCAGTGCGCGAATACCGAAGGCTCGGCCGCGAGCGCAAAGTGCATATTGGAGAAAAAGAGGCAGGATATCCGGTCTCTCAAGGCGAACGCCGGAAATGGTTTGAACAATTTAACGTTCCTCAAAAAAATGCCACCGAGCTTATAGACGCGCTCAAGCTTCCAGACAAGCCAACGCAGGATGACCTCCAACGGTTTATGGGCACCATCGCGGATGTCCAAACACGAATCAATATCAGTAGCCGCAGGGAAAACCGCTTAGGGCTCGTGACCTTTTCTTCTCCGCAAATGATCGAAACAGAGCGCACCAAGTTGTTTCTTGCGATGCGGGAAGCGCGACAGAAATTAGATACCGTTGACCCCACACTTTTGCAGGCAACGACCAGTAATCAGACGAGTCAAGAGTTTTTACGCAAAGCCATAGAGGTACGAACAACAGAAATCAATAACGAAGTTGAGGAAACCACCCGTCGGTTCAATCGGGCACGGACAGGCAAAGCCATTAAGTACGGGGCTATCGCGGCAGGGGCGGGAATGGTTGCCGGCGAAGCAGTTGCGGATGTAAGCCACTTGACAGCCACTGGTCACGTCGAAGCGGTTGGTCCAATCGGTCAAGTCGTGACGGCTCTGGGTGGAGGTGTTCCGGCACAAACTGCGGTTGAGGAACTGGCAAGCCGCACGCAAACTATAGAGCCGCAAGCTGCGAGGGCACGCACCTCACGCTCAACCCCAAAAGCGCGTATGACCTGGTGTTTGATGCCGATGCGTCAAGGCACGCAGACACTACCGTTCTCCATGATTTGAAATTTGATCAGACCGGCAAATTCATAAAGCCCGATGATTGGCAGCAGCAACTTGATGCACTTTCTCAAAAAAACTTTAACCTTACGGTTGATGAACATGCGCTTTCCCCGATTGAAGTGGAACCCGGCGTTTCCGGCACTTTCGATAAAGCAGTCGGCGACATGGGGGCAACGCATGGCGCCCGCGGCCCGTGGGGATGGCTGGAAGAACCCATGCAGGATCCGACATCCGGTATTTCCCACCAAGTTCCCGCAACCAACCTTACCAAAAACCTGTTCCGCGGCTGGGAAGAAAACGTCCAAGGGCATCATGTAGACTACACCACGTTGTCGAACAAGTTTATTTTTAAGGATCTCCCCAACGGTCTCTTTGGCGATGATGCATTACCGAGAATCGGCCATGTCATGGATGAAGCGATCAAATTGCGCGAGGTGGACAACATACCGCTCAATACCATGGACGAGCTTCATCGCCTCGCATACGAAATTGGAAGAGTCGGCCGCGTCCCAACCGCCGATGAAGTGAATCGCTTCATGGAGCTGTTGGGCGGTGGCGAAAAAGTAACGCCGTTTGAAACCATCGTTAAGCTCCAAGAACTTATCCCTGCTGTCCCGCCCGTTGAAGTCACCCCACCAGTCGAACAACTCGCCGTCCCGCCAGTCGAAGTCACCGCTCCACCCATCCCCGTCGGCTGGCACAGACCTTTGGAAGAATTCGTGGCAACCACGGTACCACAAGCCGCACCGACTGCGCCACTTGAGGCAGGGATAACTCAGAAAATCACACCGCCCGCACCCGCAGACAAAACCCAACCGATGAAACCAGTACCACCAACTCCAGCAGAAGAGGAAACTCAACCATCAAAAACTACCCTCGAATCACTCGCCGAAACCCAACCGATACGTCCAATAGCAACTCCTGCGCCTACTGCACCTCCCACCCCACCGCCAGCCGCAGCACCAGCAGCGCCGCCGGGACCTATTCTTGAAGCTAGTAGTATATTTCCTAAACAGAATGACTATGAAAAATTAATCAAAGATCAAGCACCGAATATCTTAAAAAAGATAAGATGGCAATTAAACTATATGGATAGGACCTCTACTCAAGAGTCTAGACCTTTTAACCCGGAACAAGCACTGGATGGACTCATACGGAGTAACTTAGCTGAACAATTAAGCACTATTCTGTCAATTCCTGATTGTCCAACTGTTTTTTCTTCCGGCGAAGATTCTTCCCATCTATCACCCACGACATTCACAGCGGCATTGGGGGAAGATACCGAAAGACTCTCAAAAGAACAGATATTAGCGCAAGTTGTAAGAAAATCTATTGAAGAGACGCCACTATCAAATATAAAAAAGCTCCTCCAAAAGAAATATCCAAACGAAGAAAAAAGACAAAAAGCGTACGATCAGCTCGTGGAGGAAATTGTAGCCGGCTATAGCTCCACAGGCAGTGGTACCAATGCAGGTATACTCTATGCGGAGAGTGTTATACCTGATGGCGTACTCCAGAATGCACAAGGGGAAATAATTGGTTTTTCTGAAGTGAAAACGTATCGTCCAGACGAATTAGACAGCCTCAAACAGAAATTATCAGATCAAATTTCGGGTGAAATAACCTTTATCGACAATCTTCGAACCGTAGGTTTTGGCATGCCGGCTCTAGGTGATGATATGCCCATGCTCTTGCGATTCCCCTCTGACATACCAGATGAATCATTAAAATCGCTTGGACAAGATTTGCAGAAGCTTGGATTCTCTCGTGTCCTCATTCAAAAATTACCACTAAACTCAACACAACTATCGGAAATATCTAAAGAATTAGTGCGAAGTAATTTAAAACAAATACGAAGGGGAACCATAGAATTTTCACAAGAAGGAATTGAACTTCTTGAGAAGTATTCCAAACCACCTGAAACGTTGGCTACAACGATTGCAGCACCGAAACCAGTCACAGAGAAAACACAACCGATGAAACCAGTACCACCAACTCCAGCAGAAGAGGAAACTCAACCATCAAAAACTACCCTCGAATCACTCGCCGAAACCCAACCGATACGTCCAATAGCAACATCTGCTACGCGCCCCATCACTCCGACACCGCCAGTATCGCCAGAACCAATACCTGCGCCGCAACCAGAACCAGCCATAACCGAAACACAGCCGATACAAGTGGCAGTTGCACCAGAGAAACCTTCGCCAGCAACAAAACCAGCACCAAAAGAAGAAGTATCTGAAACTGGAATTCCTCAAAAAGTAGAGGCACCTCCTCCGTCTGCTGTTCCTTTACCCGCGGCGGAAGCACTCCAGGAAACTCAAAAAATTAAACCTGTAGCACCTCCTGTTTCCCCACCGGAAGCCCCGCAAACTCCAACGGCTACACCGATGGTTCAAGCCGCACCAGCACCAATTCTCACAGAAGCCCCTGCGCCAGAAGCAATGCCTACGGGTGATGTCCGCACGAGAATGAGGGACGCATTAAATCAAGCAGACCAAGCCAAAACCGACACCACAACAATGCAACTATCCCCAGATGACTTTCTGGAATTTGCCAAATCCATGACACTCCCCTATGGTACTACAATTATGGGAGGGAACATAAGGATACGTGGCAACGAACTGATCATCGACAATGTCGTTCTAAACATACCAACCAAAGGAGAAGCGAAGGTAAACGCACGCTATCGCGCGGACGAAAAGGGCTTAATCATGGATCAGTATAAAGCTCACCTAGATGGCCTCAACCTAAATTTTCTCGAAAAAGGACTCGTCCCAGGCATCATCCAAAACACCATGAAAGCACTTGAACTCAAGCTCAAAGAGGTAATCAACCAAGCAATAGGTCTACCATGGAACGCAACGCTCATAGGGATTTCCGGTAATAATCTTACGGTTATGTTTCAGAAACGTCGAAAATAGCAACTTTGGACATATTGATAAGAGGAAAATGAACGTGATACCATAGAAGAAAGAAGATAGTATGAGAAACGAAGGAAATTTGCCATCACCCACCCCAACTGAAGCAAAAGCAGGTGGAATACCATGGACTCGGCCCACGGACGAGGGGCGCGGCCTCTTTGGGAGAGAAGAGAAGAGGAGTATAATTGCCCAAGATCTCCAGAAGAAAGCACAAGAAGGTAGAAAGAGTGATGAACAAAAAATTCACGCCGTAACAGAAAGAATAACAGAAAAAATAGTTACGCTTGTTACAAAAACAGGGCACGGCACAGAAAAGATAGTAAAAGTTGGCGACGCCATATATCGCGGTGCCCAATTGGGAGCCAAAAGAACACTCAAGGAAGGGCAACAAGTCATACAGGGACTGGGAGAAGATTTTGTTGATGTGACAAAAGGCCTTGCAGATAAAACGGTGAGCGGCATCAAATGGGCTGGCGTGGCGGCTGGCGTGGCAGGAGCCGTTATCGCGGCGAGTCCCGTGCTCCTCACTGAAGCACTGGCAATGGGTGCGATTGGATTAGGCCAGCGCGGTGCAAAAGAATTAGCAGTGGGCAGAGCAAAACTGGATAGGTTCATTTTACAAGGAATTCAAGCCGGAGCAGCTGCTGTAGAAGCACGAGCATTAGCTGGTCAGGCGGGTATCCCTGGGAGACTTACACAAGTGGAAGAAGAGCATAGGCGAAGAATAAAAAGTATTCGAGCACGAAATCTCCTTCGTATTATACTAAAAAAATAGAAAAGAAAGACTTGAAACAGCAGAAAAGATTTTTAAAACCATGGACAAACGACAACAACTCAAACAGATCATTATAAAGGCACAATTACCGGCGGAAGTCGAGCGGCTACTTCTTGCAGAGGTAGATAAGCAAAAGGAAATGACGGATGCGTTTATCCTGGATGTCGCCGATACTTTGGAACGCATTGGAATGTATCTAAAACTTACGGCAGAAACGCAAAACGCGTACCTAGACATTATAGTAGCAGAGGCGCAAAAGGTAAACGGTGCCTATCAGGTACTCGAATCCATAGAACAACAGCTTGAAAAAATGGTCCAAGAACAAAGTAAAAGGGAAAATCAAGATTCCCGAGAGAAGCTTCAGATTCTTACCGGTTCAGCAAAACCCACCTCCTAACAGATTTTGTCTTGCCTTTTATAGGCTCCGTATTATATACTCCTCCCATGCAGAAATCCGGAGTCATTTATCTCTACTGTCCTGGGGTGGTGCTCACTTCCGTTCCCACCCCTCCCAACTCCCCCTCCTCGTCCCGACTTGCGTCAGGTCTGCGGGCAGGGGCGCCCTCTCCCCTGCACTCCTCATTCATTCGGACCCAGCCGAATGAATTGACCTCCCAAGCATCAGCTGTAAAGCAGTTTCCTTTGCGGCGGGCCATCGGTGCAACGTTCCTTGCCTTAAGTCTTGGCGGCATCACCGGTCCCTTTATCCCCACCATCCGTTTGGAATCCGGGTATTATCTTTCACAAGCCAAGCAAGCGGTCGCGGTCAAAAACGATCCGGTGACCATGCTTCCGCCGTCGGTTCCTGTTCTTTTTAATCCATTAGTCACCGAGGACGGGAGTTCTATTGCGCCGATTAATACAGAGTTTAGCCTGATTATTCCTAAAATCGGCGTCAATGCGGCGGTGATTCCTGCAGTCAATCCGGCTTCGCCGGGCGAGTATTTAGAGGCGCTCCAAAAAGGCGTTGCCCATGCCAGCACAAGTTACTTCCCTGACCAAAACGGCACGGTGTATCTTTTCTCCCACTCGACCAACTACGATTGGTTTGTCAAAGATTTAAATGCGGTGTTTTACCTTCTCAAAAATCTCCAAACCGGTGATACTATCGTTATCTATTACAAAAACAAACAATATATATACAGACTCACGGACAAGCGCATCGTCAAACCAACGGATATCTCCTATTTAGTGCCTCAATCTGGTAAGAAACGGCTCATACTGCAAACCTGCTGGCCACCAGGGAGTGTGGCTGAAAGATTGTTATTATTCGCGGATCTCATAGAAGAGTACGGGGAAAAGATATAACATCTTGTGACTGGGTCATACATCCTAAAATCGAGACTGATTTATTGACAAATTACTGCTTAAGCAGTAATTTGTCAATGCTATACCATGAGTTATGTTCCAGCCATATATCTTATAACACTTGACTTTCGGATATAGGTGCGGTATCATCTCTTCCTATGAAGAAACAGCTCGCACTGCTTGCGTTTTTGTTTGGAGCGCTTTTGGTTGCCCCGCCTCGTGTCGCAGCCCAGGAGTGTACCACGCAGTACGGCGGCACCACGACCTGCGTGACGACGGATCTCACGGTCAATAAACAAGTCAAAAACCCTGCAACTGGCACGTTTGTCGAAAACCTGGGGAGTTCGGATCCGACGTTTTCAGGAAACGGCGAGGTCCTGTTCCGTTTGATCATCAAAAATACCGGCACCCAGACCCTTGCTACGGTGACGGTAAAAGACATATTTCCCAGTGAACTGACGTTTAGCGGCGGCCCCGGGACGTTTGATCGCGGAAGCAATACTCTAACGTTCACCCTGGATAATCTGACTGCCGGAGAAACCAAAACCCAGGAAATCCTGGCAAAAGTCGATCCTGATAAAGTAAACCGCAACTTTAGCCTTTCCTGCGTCATCAATACCGCGCGCGTTTCATCTGGTGACCGCCAGGATCAGGACACAGCGCAGCTATGCATCCAAACACAAGTCCTCGGTGTCACCACCTTGCCGGTTGCAGGATTTGAAGATTTTGCCCTCCTTCTCCCCTTTGGTTTGCTCGGGTTAACCGGCATAGCTTTCCTTATTAAACGAGGATAAATTTTACCTGAAGAAGCACGTTAAAATTCAATCGACAAACGGTGGGAGATTGGCTTTCTTCTCAAGGCGGTCAAGCCTACTGTCGATTCTATTGTGATCACCATGATGCATCTGTTGAGTTTCTCGCATTGCCTTGACTTCACCGAATGTTTTGTCTAGCAGTACGTAATGTTTATCAAGTTTGTCACCAATATCTTTCGTCACTCTCTCAGATATGACCCGGACCCATTCAGGCTTTTGTGCTTCAAGTTCTTCTCGAATAGAGCGTGGAAGATCATTTTTGGTTGCAAAAACTTTCTTCATCTTCTTGATATCGGCGTCGGTGATCATATCCCTACGCTACATCGCGTAATCATTTTTGTCAATCTTTATTGTCGGAAGCCAGTCCCGCCCAGCGGGGTTGACTCCCGATGATAATCAGTCGGGTAGCTTTTTGTTTACCCCGATAACGATCGGGGCCAACAGACAACAATCGCGTTGTTGTAGTGGGCAAAACGGCTATTTTCGCACATTTATAAATGTTGGGTTTCATGGTCGCCTCTACCATCTCCTCTGGGGTTGGTCATTGTGGACAGAAGAATACATCTTGTGTTCAGGATGACCAATCTCATTCGGAGATTTGGTTTAGCGTTCAAGGAGGAAACCATGAACGCCAAAAAGTTGTTGGGGATCGCGATTTTATTCGCGATTCTGGGGGCCGTCGTTTTTGCGACGTCGCCCGTCGCCGCGCAATCGTCAGTTTGTTTCACGCTCAAAACGAGCGTGAACGGTTACGTTAAAGTGGCCGGCAATGAGGTGGCTACGATCACACTGTTACCGGCCGGGATGGAGTTCCCGTTGCGCATCGCAGCCGATGGGCGGTACTTGGTATCGTTCAACGGCCAAGACATCGCGCTGGGCCAGGACACTTCCATTTATGGAAGTGTCTTTAACGTAGGAAACTGCACACAACCCGGCGCGCCCGGGTCGGTGGATGCCCGAGTGCAGCGGCTCTTGGCCGCCGACCCAGTGTACCGGAACCAGGGCGCCGCGGCATGGGCTCGCCAATTGGGATTCACCTATGACTCCCTGACCATGGAGGCCCGCCAGCCGGAGGAAGAAACCTTCACTGAGGCAAACGGCGACGCCATGGTCGTCGTGAGCGGCATTCAGGTCCGCGTGACCAATCTCAAGATTACGCAACCTGCATGTTTTACAACCGACCAGAAGGTCACCGGCAAGGCACGCTTTGTGAAACCGGATAATTTCGATCCCATCCGGAATCCGAGCGTCCTTTATACGGACAACGAAGTCGGCTACTCTGGCACAGCGACTTTATGGGGCGACTGCAGCAATCGGGCAAACTTAATGACTGCCCCGTTGACGTAGTTCGTCACCAGCAGCGCACCCGCCGCAACGACCGCGCCCGCGAGCGCCAAGGAGGACTAGACCCAACAACATTCACGCCCGGCGTGCCACTTTTGTTTTGATCGAATACTCGATCACTTCAACTGTTGGCACGCCGGAACCTTTCTCAAGGTATGAAACTACAAAAACTCATCAATCGCTTTAACGAGCAGGATGTCCATCTGGTGGTTTCGGCGTGGCCGGAAAAGCATACCAACCACGGCATCGCCTGGTACACCAAACTCGTAACGACTGCTCAAGCTAAAGCCCATGATGTGCGATTTGTGATTTTAGCTGAAAAAAATCATGATAACGAACCAAAACTATTAGAAAACGGTAAGATCCTCGTGCTTCGCATTTTTGACAACAAGCGCCACTCGCTCTACCCTACCATCCTTACTTGGCTTAGACACTTTGATAAGATTCAAAATGTTTTGATACATTCGGAATTTGGGATCAATGCCGGTATGGCGCACTATCTTTTGCTTTTACCATTCATTGGCCTTATCAAACTCACTGGCCGCAGAATCATCTACTTTGCCCACAACGTCGTTACAGACGCATCGTTTTTAAAAACACATTTACACATCGGCAATATCTGGCTTCTCAATATTGCCATCAATGTCCATACAAAGTGCCTCGCGGCTCTTTCGGACCATATTGTGGTTCTTGATGATGTATTGAAAAATCGTTTGGTAAAACTTGTAGGTCCAAACAAAGTCATCCTCTCACCTATTCCTGTCGAACCCAAAAAGCTTCCTCTTACGCAAGCTCAAGCAAAACAAAAACTTGGATTAAACGGTACGGTTATATTGGATTTTGGCTTCATCTCTCCATACAAAGGAACAGATTGGCTCGTTGAGACATTTCCAAACAAAAACGATGTTCACTTGGTCATTGCTGGCGGACCAGCCCATTCTTTAAGCACCCGGCCATACTACAAGTCGTGGCTAACCCATCTTCTCGCCAAAGCAAAAACCAATCCTTCTATCACGATAACCGGATTTGTTAGCGAAGCTAATATTCCAACCTATTTTGCCGCAGCTGACCTTGTCGTTCTTCCCTATCGGGGTATTATGGGAGCCTCCGGGGTACTTACCCATGCACTCTCCTATGCAAAACCTTTTATGGTAAGTGAGGAGATGAAAGGAATACTATCTAAAGATATCGAAGCGTTTCCTTTAACATCAGCCGGAATTCAGAAAATGATTGCTACTGCCAAATCAGCCAAAAAACTGTCACGGCTTTCCATGACGGCTTCTGAAATTGCCCAAACACGATCTATCCAACAGCAGGTAAATCATGAGTATGTTACCCTATATCAAACGGCACATGAATCAACAGTATCGCCATCTGCCAAGCCGTCATTGGCTATCTAACGCATTCCCAATTCTTTTCCTTGTCCTCATTTGGGGCATTATTGTCGGAACCAATGCTCCAGCTTCCAACCAATGGCTCACCGGATGGGACAATGTACATCCCGAATTTAACTTTGCTCTCAATGCCAAACGAGCATTTTCCGCTCTGTGGCAGAGCTTTCAAGGCGTTGGATTGGTCGGCGGTCACGGGTACGCCGCAACCTTACCACACACACTTTTTCTCTGGGCATTGTCATTGGTGCTACCCGTCAACGTCCTTCGAGCTACTTTTACCTTCCTCATGCTCCTGTCTGGATCGATAGGAACCTATTTCCTTACGAGGAAGCTCCGCGTTGGCACTATGGGCGCGTTGTGCGCTGGACTTTACGCAATGCTTTCCCTGGGGACCATGCAGAACTTTGCCATACCACTGGAGGCATTTATTGTTCATTTTGGCCTCCTTCCTTGGCTCCTCTTCACCTTTTGGAAGCTCCTCGAGCATCCAGGAAAAAAAGAGCTTTTTTGGTTTATTCTTACGAATATCGCCATCACCCCAGCCGGATTTATTCCACCGCTCTTTATCGTCCAGACAGGACTATTACTTCTCTTTGGCCTTTCGAAAATAAAAACGCTCCTCCTGGCCTTGCTTGTCGTTTTTTGCATCAATGCCTACTGGCTTATTCCCGTTGTCTATTACACTGCAACAGGAAGTGGAAACTATATCAATGCATATAATAATATGCAATCAACCGATCAATTTATTACTCGAAACGAGCGGTATGGAGATCTTGCCAATGTTGCGATCATCAAAGGATTTTTGTTTGAAACCAATGACGTGGACCATGCCGGAGGCTTAGTCAAAATCTTAGGTCCCTGGATAACACAGCTGGAACATCCCTGGGTCCTAGGCGTCTTTTATGCGAGTTTTGCAATCGGCGTTTTGGGACTTTTATCCCTCCTTAAAAACCATAAGAGCCCATTTGCTTTAGGAACTTCAACTGCATGTATCGTGGTTTTTACAATGCTTGCAACCGCAACACCGCCATTTACTTGGGTCACGCACGAGCTCCAAAGCATAAGTCCAATCTTTACCCAGGCGTTTCGGGTGACGTTTACGAAATTTTCCATAAGTTACACCATTCTTTTAGCCATGCTTATTGGTGTGGGAATCCATACACTCCGCTTTCGCATAATTGGAGCAATCTTTGTCATAGCCATAGTGTTGGCAGCTCAACCCACATTTGCCGGAAACTTTCTTTACAAACGTGTTCGCTTAGAAATTCCAAAGGCCTATTTCGAACTATTTGACTACATGAAAACACAGGATCCCATGGGTCGAATGGTTAATCTGCCGCAGGGCTGGAACTGGGGCTGGACACCTTACCGCTGGGGCTACAGCGGGTCTGGGTTTCTTTGGTATGGTATTGAACAGCCCATCATGGACCGGGCGTTTGACGTATGGAGCAGGTACAACGAAAACTACTATTGGGAAATCATACGGGCACTTTTTGCTAAAGATTATGCGAGCTTTGAGCAGCTGCTTGATAAATACAACATAATCTGGGTACTTTTTGATCCAAGCGTCATTGCCTATCAGCATCCCAAGCAAGTCTATCCTGTGAGCGACGTTGCTGACTACCTTGCACAATCAGAGAAATTAACTCTCGAAGCAACATTTGACCAGATCAAACTATATAAAACAAATGTTTCTCTTCTTTCACCAATCTCCTTACCACGGATTGGTCCCGTATATATATGGACCAACAAAGATCAGGCATTTGCCGATTACGGACCGTATATAAGTTCTCAAAATGACTATGACATCTACTATCCGTTTCGTTCCCTGTTTACGGGAAGAAAACCGCAAGAGCAACCATTTAAAGTGTCGGGTAATCCCGATGGCAGCTATACATTTTCCGCGGATGTCCCCAAAAACTTCAGCCTCGAAGCACCCTCGCTTACCAGCGTAGAGCTATACGTTCCACTTTCCATGAATTTTGCTTCGTTCCAATCTTCGGTTTCGGCTTTTATCAACGGTGAGCTATGGATCTCGATTGAGCCTGGAATTGAACGAGTCTCCACAACGCTTGTCCCTGTTTCACAAAACTCGTATCTCAACGTTGTTCCGTCCCAAGGCACTTCCCATCACGTGCTTCTTGAACCTCCTCACAACGCTGAGATAAGTGTCAACAGAAAGGATGATAGTATATCCGTTACGATTCCCAAGATCGATGGACCGCTCTCGTACGCAAGCGCCGCCGATCCAGATTTCCTTACGCACAAGCTTCACACGTGTCAAGAGCTATTAGATACCCTCCAGCCAACCGGAATGGACACAAACGGGACATTTCTCATATTTGATACCAACAAAAGTCAGCTGTGCTTTGATATTATCCTCAATAAACTTACCCATCAGACGGGCTATCTCATCGAGATCATAAGCAAGAACATCCGGGGCAAATCACTGCAATTTGCCCTCGTCAATCAGCAATCAAGGAAGACCGAAATTGATCTTGCACTCCCAACGCAATCAGAATGGAAGACATCCTATGTCGTTGTTCCTCAGATGCAACCTGATGGTCTCGGATACTCATTCAAGTTTATTCAAAACAATCTATCGACTAATTATCTTCGATCTGTACGTGTAACCCCGATTCCGTTTCGCTATCTAACTTCTCTCAAGTATCTAAATACCCGGCCACAAACTACACACTCAACATACGTGCTTTCTCAATCCTATGATCCTGGCTGGACGGCGTGGGAGAAAATCCCAACATTCCCTTACCTTCGTCGGTTACGAGATCATGTCCTCCTCAATAACTGGGCTAATGGCTGGATCTTAGACAAGAAGACAATAAGACAGAAAGACGATAAGAACAGCGCTCTGACTATCTTACCGTCTGACCATCTTACTGTCTCTATTTTCTTCCTCCCCCAACTCCTCGAGTGGATCGGTTTTCTCCTGCTTCCTCTTCCCTTCTTGTTTCTTTTAAAGAAAAAGCATCAGTAAATTTGATTGTGAGAGCCGATATCATCAAAATAAGCAATTTCTTCGTGGATGTAATAGACAACACGGATATCCCCAGTAATAGAAAACGCTCGTAGTCCTATTTTATTTCCTTTCAAAGCATGATCATGCAGTATGGGATTATAAGGATTTTTTTCGAATAATCTTGTTCGTTCTTCAAATTGTTCTCGTATGCTAGATAGATGGAAGAATCTCTTTTTATAAATCTTGATAAACGAAGAGGTGAATTCGACTTTCATGAATTCAAATACTTGAAGAGTTCTTCAAGACTACTGGTTTTAGTAACATGTTTTCCTTTTTTAATCTCTTCAATCCTTTTTGCATATCTACGCTCTGCTTTAGGACTAAGATATTCATCCGGCTCAGTAAAGCCGAATATTAATTGGCGATTAGCAAGATTTGCCAAAAACATGCGTATAGCGTCCTGCAGAGAAGAAAATCCTTGCGCTTGGGCCGCATCCTCAGCCTTCTTTCGAAGCTCACTGGTCATG
The DNA here is from genome assembly GCA_016182725.1 of Candidatus Gottesmanbacteria bacterium. Taxonomy (GTDB): domain Bacteria; phylum Patescibacteriota; class Microgenomatia; order UBA10105; family UBA927; genus JACPFZ01. Next base: position 3,092 of record JACPFZ010000037.1, on the reverse strand, counting down.
GGAACCTGGACAATCACTCGATTCATATACCAGGTAGTGAAATTTCGACCGTTGTCTTTTACGCTGGCGAAACCTCCCTGTCCTTTCATTAAAAAATAGCTTTTTATGCTCCAGGTTACTGTTGTGAACCGGACAACGCGAAAGCGTGTCGAAATTCTACTACTTGGATAATACAAATGTAATGGTTTTGTATGCATTTGTCAAGCATCTTCCCTTTCTCCTACTACGAATAAAAACCATTAGAGTAATTGAGAAAAATCGTCAACGGAAATCCCTAGAGGATTAAGTATGCCTTTCTTGAGGGTCCCCTTCTTGATGACCTTATGATTAGGCACTATGGCGATCCGTGCATCAGGATGTTTTACCTTGATATGGGAGCCTTTTTGTGAAACTTCACGAAATCCGATTTTCTTCAACGCCTTAACGACTTGAGCTGCCGAAACGACCGGAAGCTTAGGCATACACTTTTACAGGCACAACAAACTGCTTGGTATAATCGTAACTTTCTCTATCGTCTCGTTTCTCATCCTCAAGATATAAGGCGATAGCTTCTTTGATATGCTCAAGGGCATCTTCAAATGTCTCCCCTTGTGATGCACAACCAGGCAAGGATGGCACCCATACAGAGTACCCTCCTTCTTTTTCTTCTTGAAAAACTGCGGTGTATTCCAAAACTCGACGCTTCATATATGTATATATTAAAGGAAATCTCGGGCAAACGCAATCAGATCGAGGAAGAAAAAATATTACTTGATAAGTCTCCGAGGTATATCGACGCGCATCACGGATTCAACTTGGCCCTGCTTATCTAATTTCGGATACATTCGTCTTTCGCCATTTATAAACACTTTCGACACTGGACTTGCATCCAAAAGTGAAGCGCTGAAAGAGAGCAGAGACCCATCCGTTCCTCTTGCCCAGACTGGTGTATCGACCTCCATTTTATGTACAAAAGCCACCCGTCGTTCTTCTGCGACGCTTCCATCTTTGCCTCGAGTTGATAGGGTAAATTCTACTGGTGTTGCGCCACGAAGGTCATACGTGTCTGGTGTTCCACTTTTTAGGTCAGCCACTTCTACATCTTCTCTCACACTTCGGTCTGCCCTGAGGCGACGCGCGTATCTTTTTCGCAGTTCAATATCTTCTTTTATCTGTGCTACCTCCTGAGCGCTTTTTGACTCAGTCGGCATTCGTTTCATAAGATCTGCTTTAACCAATTCTCTATGTTCCTCTCGTACTTCGGTCATACTATAGTAATAGTAATTCAAAAAAAATAAAGTCAATACCCAACTGGTAGCTTTACACAGCTTTACACAGCTTTACACATCGGATGTGTAAAGCTAGTAAAGCTACTTATCAATACATAGAAGAACTGGCACTTATCCCTTGACAGCAGGTAGTATTTGTGTTATACTTTCTTTATGAAGAAGTATACAATACGAGATTTACAAACTCAATTTCCTACAAATAATGCTTGTTTAGATTGGTTAATGAAGTATTTTTATCCTGATGGCGTTTCCTGCAAAAAATGCCAAAAGGTTACAAAACACTATCGAATAAAATCACGCCAATCCTACAGTTGTGACGTTTGTGGTAATCATGTACACCCAACAGCAGATACAATTTTTCATAAATCAACAACCCCTCTTGCTTTATGGTTCTACGCAATCTATTTAATGACTACTACACGTGCAGGAATAAGTGCAAAGCAACTACAAAGAGAATTAGGGGTAACATATAAGACGGCGTGGCGTATGTTTCATCAGATTAGAAAAATGATGTCGGATGATCCTACTCCATTAAAGGGCGACGTTGAGGTAGACGAAACCTATATTGGCGGAAAAGGAATGAATAGGCGATTTGTTCCAAGTTTTAGTGAAAAACCAAAAGCAGTTATTATGGGTATGGTTCAACGAGGTGGAAAAGCAAAAGTCCGTCATGTCCAAAGCTCTGGGACTCGATCATTACTGCCTCAAATTCAGAAAAATGTTGAACTAAATACTCAAATATACAGCGACCAATGGGGAGCATACGAAACTTTACCAAGGCTCGGATACAGACATTTAAGCATTAACCACAAAGAAACATATGTAAATTACAATATTCATACGCAAAATGTTGAAAATCTTTGGTCGCACATAAAGCGTGGTATTACAGGAGTATATCGTCATGTTGACCCGAAGTATCTCCAAGCATATGTTGATGAGTATGCGTTTCGCTACAGTAATAGAATGAGTCACCAACCTATGTTTTTGATTTTGATGAATCGAGTTCAGAAGGATTAATCTTTTGCGATACTTTTTTGAGAGTTTCTTCAAACTGTTCTTTTGTAATTTCTTCCATAGCCATATCTGGCGTAGGGGTATTTTTATTTTTCAATTCTTCTTCCTTTTGTTTTCTAACTTTCATAAATTCATCTTGATTGATAATCTCTAAAATTTTAGAAACAGGTACAACAATTGCGATTCCCATGTTAACACTTGTACCATTATTGCCATCTTCTATTATAACATCACTTTTATTTTCTTCTATATCATAGTGGCCATGCATAAGACCAAGCCAGTAATACATAATCTGCTCTCCACCAATCTGCATATTTCCGCCCCTGTTTCTTATATGACCCATATACACAAACACTGGTGAGCCGCTTATTCCCCCAATGGATCGTGCTTCTATCAAATATGCTTCTATGTCACCTAAATATCGAGTGCGAATAGGTTCCGATGGCATACGAGCAATAGCACCAGTACGCACTATGGGGAGGTTTTGCTGACGACCTACATGGTTTACAAAAAGCCCAGGGATAAAAACTTCATCTCCTACGCCGATTTGTTCATTTTTTATAATTTCTGAAGTTAAGGCCATATCTGCTAGTATCGATCTCACATCATATGTATCCTGCGGAATCCAAGCATTAAGTACCGCTACATCAACATGCTCAGGATCAGAGGGATGAAATTTCCAAGCGTCAATATCCGTTGATGCAAGCACTACGCTTGTTCCATCAATTTTATTTACGCGAAGATATACCTTGTCATCAACGGATGCAGACTTAATGCCATCAATCACGTGTTTTGCAGTAACAATATAAC
>JACPFZ010000005.1 GCA_016182725.1 Candidatus Gottesmanbacteria bacterium | reverse complement strand
CCGATGATCTATTCGGATTTTTCAAAAAAGCGCGTTTTGGTGCGCGAATATCTGCCCGGAATGAAAGCGGATCGGGTCATCGCGCTTTTGGCAACGCGCCCCGATGACGCCCGTGCGGCGCTTGAAAAAAATGCGATCGCTCTTGCGGCGATCTCGCGGGGCTTCATCCGCGACATGATGCGTCAGTATTTTGTGGACGGTTTTTTTCACCTGAACCCCTATCCGTCGTCCCTTCTTCTGATGTCTGACGGCCGGTTCAGCTATACGGATTTCGGCATCATCGGTCACGCCATGCACCCGACCGCATCGTTCCTGATTTTCTGGAAGGCATCGCAAAATCTCGACTTCGACGACGCAGCGGGTTCTTTGGTGGATTTTGCAGAAGCCGCCACGCGCGCGCCCTTTGAAAAATTGCTCGCCGAAGACGCGAGCGCGCGCGAACGATTCGGAAAAGTGCTGGATATCCTGAAAGAAAAATTGACCGCGGATATCACGCCGATCTTCAACGAATGGCACCGCGACCGTTCAGGCGTGGCCAGGCGCACGTCGGCTCCGGTCATGGTTTCGCTGTTGGGACCTGCCGCCCGATGCGATCGCGTTCTTGCGCACACTTTTGATGCTCGAACTTGTTGCGTTAAAACTCGACCCGACCTTTGACCTTGCCGACGCGATCCGTGATTTTATCGAGCATACGCCGGTCGCCACCACGCCCGCTATCGAGGAGGCGCCCCACGCCGAAGCAATCGAGCCCATCAACGAATTCGAGAGCTTGCACACCGTCAACATCGCGCCGGAAGCTATAGCCGAAACGGCCATGCGCGCCGGGGAAACGGTCGCGTATGAGCGCGAAAAATTCGACGCGTGGATAAGCGTGCTCGCCGAACGCGTCCCCGACCTGTATAATGAGATTAAATATATCTAATGTATAATCCCGATAGTGTTATGGTATTTTATTATGTCTATACACTTCGTAGTTTCAAGGACAAAAAATGGTATGTTGGTTTCACGAGCGATTTACGGAAGCGCTTTAAGGAACACAATGCAGGGAAAAGTGGCTATACAAAAGGACGAGGTCCATTCGAATTGATATACTATGAAGCATATAGAAATGAGCAAGATGCAAGGTCGAGAGAAAAACAACTTAAATCAGGACAAGGAAGGGCATATCTTAAACAAAGGATAAAGCGCTTCCTAACACTATCGGGATGAAATATCCTTGGCTTGCCGCAAGCATCATTCTGATCTGGGCAATGGCGGCCTTTGCGATTTTGGTGCGCGATGAGATCCGGCCGGATTATGTGCTCGGCATCACCATCGTCGCCTCTCTCGTACTCGGCATTTGGGGCTTCCGCGCTCCGAAATAAAAAGCCGCTTTACGCGGCTTCTGTTTTGTGTATCAGGCAAAATACGGCTTCAGGCGTCGGACGGTCTCACTCCAAAGACGCTTATCGAGTTCCGGATCCATGGTGCGCCAGTTGGCGCGCTCGGGGCGGCCGAGCATCTCCGCGACAACGGTTCGAAAATATTGCGAAGGTGCGGGAGGATTCCAGCACATCGTTGATTGAATGACCTTTCCCTCCACGCTTTCCCAAAAAAGATACGGCCGAGGAGCGCGGGCGTACAAATCCTGCAGATCTCCTTGGCATTCAAGTTCAACAAATTCCGCCGCGGGAAAATCGGCGCGCGGCCGCGCGGTCAAATCAAGGGCGGCCGGAAAAAAATGGAGATGGCCATGCTGTATGGTCTGCCCCACGATGCCATGCTCGAATACGGTTGCCCGATAGCCGCGCGTTGTCCAAAATTCCGGACTGTATTCCTTCGTCAGCGCCTCACCGATATCCGCTGCGATCGTGAGCATCGCGCTCGTCTGTTTTTCATCGAGCACTCCCATGCACGGCGTGTGCTCGACAGGAAACAGCAATACATATCCGCCATCCGTGATCTGTCCCAACGACGCAATGACGTAAAATCCGGATATTTCGGCGATCAGACGCTCCTCGAATTGCTTGCGGTCGCAAAAAACGCACGGGTGAGACATTGTCCAACCTCCTAAAAAAGAAATCTAAAATAGAGTAGCGCGCATTTTTATGTCCCGTCAAACATAAAATACGATTTACGAACCTCGGATTTTGGCGTATACTACCATTCACGGAGACGTGCCAGAGCGGTTGAATGGGCCGGTCCCGAAAACCGGTATACCCGCAAGGGTATCGGAGGTTCGAATCCTCCCGTCTCCGCCAGATGTCCAAGTTCGAACCGAGGTAGAATAAGGGTTATTGGACAAAAGTAATATGCAAAAACGGACATTAATCCAAATTAAGAAAGCACTTCAAGAACTCTCGAAAAAAGGGTGGATTAAGTCTAATCGCAGTCACAATACTGGAATAGGTAAAACTCTAGAGGACTATCTTGGTATTACGGAAAACAATATTGCTCTGCCAGACTTTGGAGTAATGGAATTGAAATCTCAAAGACTTAACACTCTTTCGATGATGACTTTGTTTACCAAGAGTCCCGAGGGAATTACAAATGCTGAAATAAGAAAACGTTTCGGTTATCCTGATCCTGAATTTCCAAAGATTAAAATTCTTCATCAAACCATCAGTGATGGTAAAAGAAACGGTATGGGGTTTCAAGCTACAGTTGATGAAAAACAAGGGAAATTACTGATTCTCAAAAAAGGCAAACTTTTGGGATATTATAGTTTGGCTTTTTTGAGAAAAAAAGCTATCGAAAAAATAGGAGATGGATTGATATTGGTTCGTGCTGAAACAAAAAAGGTTCGAGGACACGAATACTTTCACTACAAAGATGCATACATTCTGAAAGAGATTGACCCCACTAAGTTTTTGGCTCACTCAAAATACGATATTCGTCTCGGTGTGTATCATAGCGGTAAAAATGTGGGGAAACCACATGACCACGGCTCGGCATTCCGCCTAACCGAGAAGTCTTTACCGCTTTTGTTTAAGATTCACAAAAAGATTCTCTAATTTTTTCTCAATACAACGATACTTTCTTTGTTCATCGTCTCCTCTAAGGCGCCCACAATGTTTGTCGGGGAGTTCTTGATCGGCATTCTTTTGCCGGGGATATTTCGCACAATTATATCCTCACAAGTAAAACCTATTTTTTCTGCTAATTCGGCAATAATAAAGTCAGTTGGAATTCGTACTTGTTTAACCAGTCTATTTCCAACAACAAGGCAAAAATACTTTCCTGGTTTAAGGATTCTGTGTGTTTGTTTCAAACACTCATTCAATCCGAGATTAAAGCTCAATACATCTCTTGCTCTTGTTTCATCTTGCTTTGCAATTTTTTCTAAGGATTCTTTGAGGTAACCCGACGAGAGCGCATGAACTAAATTTTTAGTAGCTCTACCGCCAAGTAAGTCATTATCTACGCCAGAAGCATCATTTGGGTCATCGAATACATCAATCCATTGCGCCGAAAGGCGAGAAAACTGTCCATAAGCAACTGTGGTACGACTATCGCCGTATGGCGGAGAGGTAATAATGCAATCAATAGAATTTGCTTTTATCCCGTTATCTTTTGACGAATCGCCATAGATTATTTTTGTCCATGACTCTTTTTTGGCATCTTTGTAAAAATCAGCCATACCTGCAATATTTTTCTCTGCGTGTTTGCGAAATATACCGATAACATCAGGATCATGTTTTTCTAGTTTGTCGCCTTTAACGCGAACCAGTTTAAACTCACCGGTCTTTGTATTTGAGGAATAGCGAACTGTTTCACTAAAAGCGACCATCAAAAAGTTTTGAATGGTCTTGTCCTTTATTTCTCTTATAGCTTTCTTTAGTTTTGCAAGTTTAACTATTGCCTTATCCTTAAACCAAAAATCAATATTCTTAAAATCTGGTCTTTTTATCTCGTTCTCTTTAATTTTTTCTACTCTATCTAACAGACCAATATACTCTTTCGTTAATTTTTGAGGATTAATCGGAGTTGTCTTAGCTTTCGCAAGAAAAATGGCTAAAGGATTAAGATCAATGCCGTAAGCATTTCTCCCTATCAACCTACTTTCAACTAAAGCTGAACCAGAGCCACAGAAAATATCGCAAATCGTATCACCCTCTTTACTATAAGTTTCTAACAATCTCCGTCCAACTTGGGGAATGAACATAGCCGGATAGGTATGTATTCCGTGTGTATATGATTTAGTCTTTTCACCCCTATAGTCCCATGAGTAGTCTATTTTACGCACATACTTTTCATCTCTCGATTGCCCTTGATCCAATTGCGATTCAAGATTGCGAATAATTTTTACAACCACACCCCTTATTTCCACTTCATCACGATATATTGGGAAAAGTGTTGGATTTGCCGGTTGGAGTCTAAACTTTCCATTTTCACGATACAGTTTTTTGAGTGTTGCCTCATTGTCATCAATGACCGCCACAACAGTTTGACCATTCTCTGCCACATCCTGCTTACGGATTACGACAATATCACCATCAAAAATACCCTCATTGATCATACTGCTACCTTGAACACGCAAGGCGTAGTGTTTTCCCTGCCGTCCGATTTCGTCTTTTGTGATAGTGATAGTTCCATCGGCAATTTCAATCGCCTCAATCTGCTTTCCGGCGGCGATTGCACCGAGAATAGGTATTTGGATAGTTTGTTTTGCTTCTACTGTTGAAACGGCACGGGGTTGATTATGCTCTTTATTCAAAAATCCAGCATCTTGTAGTTTCTTGATGTAATAATG
>JACPFZ010000034.1 GCA_016182725.1 Candidatus Gottesmanbacteria bacterium | reverse complement strand
ATTCAATGATTTCGAGGATCATCCTCAAATCACTAGCTGGCACTCGCAAAAACTCCATCTCACCCTCCTTTTCTCTTTCACTCCTATTATACCTCGAACCACCCGAAAAGTAAATAGGGTTTCGGACCTAGATATAGCGAGGACGGCTGCGCGCAGCCTCTTTTGCCCTGCCCAGGAGGAATACTATGGTTCCCTCCCAATCCATTTTGTCAGGATCCAAGTCCTCACTGACCAGGAAATCGACAAGCTCCTGTAAGAGCTTATCGGAAATGACAATTGAGCCAACAAGTTCACTAGGCATAGCTGTTCTCCTCTGTTTCTAGTATCCGCTTCCCTCGTCTCGATCTGCGCACGCATCGCATTGATAGTGGCGTGCCACGTCAAGCGCAGTTAGCCCTATTCGGCTCCTTGCACGTAGGACATGGATAGATCCGTGGGTTGCGTCGTGTAGCACGGCGCAACGCCGAACGTCCGCCTGGGTCGGCAAACCCCACCCCATCGATGAGATCATCGCCCTCATTGCGATTCATTCCTAGTTCTTCTCCTCCTAAAAGCAGGGGAATATCCCATGGCGATTTTAGGCCGGATGTGTGTGAGCCTCTATCAGAACGCCCTTTGTACCGCAAAGGAGGCAATTCCCCACAGGATTGCCATATTCATCCTTTGCAACATCGGTAAAATGGCTGTCTCCCAACAAAGGCTGCCGCCTGATTTCGTAGCCGTCGTATTCGTTTTCCGCGGCAGAGTAATCTTCGGCATCAAACCAGTTCAGCGGCCCATGGCCATAGTGTGCAGCCCTAGCCTGAGCAAATTCACGCGTAGTGTAAACCCCTTCCAGGTTCCAATGCTGAGAGGGGCAATTATTCTCCCGCACAAAGCTGTCAATGAGCAGCACCCAAACATCTCCAGCCATTTTGTCCCTCCTCCGGCCGGTGGCCCTAGGAGGCCACCGGAACGTATTTGAGCATGTGGTCGGTACGAGCGGCGATCGGGGCCACATCCCGGTCCTGAATGAAGAGGGTTCCGCCGTCGGTCTCGAGCCGACGCTCCGGGGTCGCTTCGGTGAGGGGCTTGAGCTCTCGCTTGAGGAGTTCCTGCTCCCGCTCCAGAGCGGCCAGATGCTGGGCTCGCAGGCGCTTGACCTCAAGGTCCAGGTAAATGTAGCGGGCAACCTTCTGGCCGAGCTCGCTGGGCTCTGTCGGCTGACCGAACACCCCACCGATGTTCAGTCCGGTTGGCACCCTCTGGTCGATAAGGATGGTGGCCTCAGGCATTTCTGGCTTCCTTTCTTGAACTCCGGCTTACCTTACTACCCTATTATACCGCTTCCTGGGGGAAAAGTAAATAGGGTTTAGGGGAAAAGGGGCCTTTCGGCCCCAATCCGCAGGCTAGTCGGTTATGACATCGGCGATAGTGCCCAGTCCCTCGGCAAAGGCTTGCACCTGAGCCGCGAAGACGCACGCCTTCTCGTAATTGGCGAGGGCGGTGCGAGCCAGGGCCAGTGACCGCGATGTCGCGCCCCAACTTATGGTAGCTTCGTATTTGAAATGAGTCACCAAATGGCCATCGGAATCACGATAGCTCCGGCCATCCCGCCTCTGAGAAACATGGACCCTTGCATCGTCTGCAAAAATCCCGGTGGTAAACTCCACCGTCGGCCCGCTTTCGTCCAGCACTGGCCGACCCAGCAAACCGCTGGCAAACTCGGCGATCTTCGCCTCGGCCACATCAGGAGCCACATACTTTAGCATCTCTTCCCCCTTTTTCATCTTACACCCTTATTATACCCTACCAAGCAGGAAAAGTAAATAGGGTTTAGGGGAAATTTACGGATTTCGGCCCTATTGGGGGCGCGCAATCACATCCTTCTATCTCGTCTCGCCTCCTCCTGAACATACTCTCTCATCCAGGCATCGATGTGTCCAGCCAACTTTCGATATGTCCTGAGCATAGACTTCATCATCTCCCAATTATCACTACATATAGTAGGCCAGATATCGAGATAGGCACAATCAAAAAGTTTGGACTTGCGAATAATTTGGAAGGGCGGAACCACAGCGTCTCCGCAAATTATCTGGAGTTTACCTCTACAATGTGGTTCGATATAAGGCTTCACCAACTGGATAATATCTGGCTCCAGTTCAATGACAGTTACTGATAAAACCTCATTCTTCTGGCAAAGAGCGATAGGGAGCATCCCGATGCCCAACCCAGCCACCACTACATGTCCCGATGCCATCTGGAGGAAAGACGCATTTGTGAATCGCTCCATCCATGTATCAGACATCCATAGCTCTCCGCCATACCGATTATTTTCCACCAAACTGGCGTATGTTCCCGCCTCTAGGTCCCGGACAAGCCATCCAGAATGAGACCAAATGGCTCTGCTTTTCTCGGCTCTGACAAATTCCTCGGTCAGAGTTTTGTGAATGATGGAATAACGCCCTCTTGAAATCCCATTCGGAAGGATAGATGCCATTTCTGGAAAGCCATAGGTATTATTCATTTTGCCCAAAACCTTCTCTGCAGAAATTTACGGATTTCCCTCTGCTTCACTTCGGATCTTTGGATGGGAGAATCCCGTACAATTCAGCCAGACGACATGCTCGTTGGATAGTGGCGTTCGGCTCATCCCGCCAGAGCAACACCAGCCAGGGAGCCACCACGGCTGTAACAATGATTCCAACAACGAGTGTCCACCAAGGAACCATCAGCAATTCTCCCTGTTTGCCTTCACTTACTCCACTACGAGAGGCTGTCCCTAGCCACTATTGCACTTCAGAACCAGCAGTAAATAGGCGCAAGGCACGAGCCTTGGCGTCTCGGCGCAGCCTGTGATTCACGCGCCTGGCAATCTCCCATGTCTGTGTGGTTGCCCGCCAGGCATACACGGTAGCCGGATGGGTGGATAGAGCTCCTTTAGGACCGTAATAGCGCCAGCGTGCCATGCGTGGGGCAAACAGTCCCCGTAGAGTAGCATCCTCATTAATGATACGTTCGAGCTGCCGGACATCCTGCTCAAAGTCAATAGGCATGCGTCCTTCTCCTACCGACCCGGCTTAGGATTGATTGCCCGGTGGGTCGCAACACTGGCCCTGACCTGATGTCCCCCGCCCATCGGACAGAGGAGGCTACCATCGACCTTACTCGCGAAAACTACGGCCTTCGGGTTGTTGGGATGTGGGACAACCTCGACGGGCAATCCGCACTCAGTGCACTTCATGAATTCCCTCCTTGCCTCATCCTACAGATATTATACTATGCCAAGGCCAAGAAGTAAATAGGGTTTCGGGAAGAAAATGGGTTTTAATACAAGAATTACTTACTAATTTAACCTACCCTTACGATTCCTTCCTACCCTTTCGGGTAGTTTTTAGGCAATTCAGGGGTAGTTTTCGAGTAGGTTTTTTCAAGTCACGCCTGGATTATTTTTCATTAGTGCTTTACTTCTGACAGGAAATTTCTTTATAATTGAATAGGACGTCTTAACTGCTTAATTAAAAAAAATATTTTAATATTGTCAATTCCTTAAGATCCTTATAGGGGTGGGGAAGGGAATTGGGGTATAAGGATCTTAAGGTTCTTTACCGGAGTTAGTTTTCAAAACTAACCCGTCAATAAAAGTTAAAACGTCTTTAGTTGATTAGACGGATATAAACTAGGCCACTCCTGTTCCCCTCGTCCACCCCCACACCCCGACAGGAGTGTGTTTGACTGCGAGACCCCTCTCCTCCCCCTTTCCCCCTCGCCCTCAAACAGTTAGGAATGTTTTTTACTCTCTGAACTAAAGAGGGGAAATCTCTCGGACCAATAAAGCCCTTTTAGCCAAAATTTACGAATTTCGGGGTATAATCACAGGAGAGTTTTCTAAGATGGACCAAAAGTGGGAGCAATGCTTATTTTTCCTTAGTCATGGGAAGAGATTGTAGAGGAACTTCAGATGGATTTTGCAGAGGAACTTGCTGAACGATCTAAATGGCTGGTGTTCAGAATCTGGACAAAAGAAGCAGCCCTAGAAGACTTAAAAGAGGAAATAGAAGTCCTTAAGCAGCTCAAATGCAATTATGATGCAGTCCTCCTCGCTGAAAGGGAGAGATCCAAATATCCAGATCTCGATATCTCATCTCCCTTAGTCTCTTCATGCAATCGAGCACATATCTGATTCCTATCAGAAATTTACGAATTTAAATCCCATTTAACCATTTTCTAAGTCTTGAACCCTTATAATAGAAATAGATTCTTATATAAGGAGTTTACTCCGATGTCCTTTGCATCATTCCTGGCTGACCAAGGGCACATCATCCAACAGAGGAAAAATTTAAAATCCATTTCCACAGGATCCGGAGTCGGAATTCAGACCCTGTGGAATTTATGGAGGTCGGAATGGCTCCAAAAAACCCATAATTCTTTTGTTAGCATTATCAACGTGCATAAAACACAAGCCCGAAGCTCGACCCTGGTGAAACTAGCAGAGTTCTTTAAAATGCCTTTATGGCAATTCATTCAAGAATCCGGAGTTGCAGTAAGCGCCGATGATGGCTATGGATGGCAAATTGTCGGGGGCGTTAAAAGTCGTTTCCGCTATGATGAGGAAAATACAAATCGCCCCTATCCAATCCAACTCGTATTCAGAAACTTACGAATTATGAATGGCTGGAGCATTCCTGCCTTAGCATCCAAAGCTGGGATATCCCAGAATACGCTGAGAAGATGGGAACTTGGCTGGGGCGTTGGAGTGTCGCCCGAATGGGAGGCAAAGCTGATCCAAATCATGCAAATGGGTTTTCAACGAGTCCAGGAGTGCCTTTTAAAGATCTATAGCTCGGCCGAATCTGTTTTCGATTGGATAACAGCCAAAAGGGAATATTTGCGAAAAGTCAAGTCTCTATCGTTGGAAGAAGTATTTCGGCCTCATTTATTCCGCGCCGCCACCTGAAACACAATTGCAAATATCTGAATAAGAGATCACTTCAATTTAACAACTAGATGTAGTGGTTGTCATCATTGAAAGACACTATATCTAGTATCAAAACGATCGTCTGGGCTGATATTTCCCCCGGCCATTTTCTCTCTTTAGTAAAACATACTTTACAAATTCCTGCATTCGTAGTATACTAAGGGTAGAGTGAAAAACAGCCAGGAGAGATCCCATTGCTTGATCCCCTCATTCAGCAATCCAGTGCCATAAATGCACACATCAAAGCCAAAACCCTAGAACTGGAACGTTTACAATCAGAAATCCAAGGACTCGTCCAATTAAAAAGCAATTACGATGCAGTCATCCAGGCTGAACAAAAGAGGCTGGGCGAACCACGCCTACAATATCAACTCGACGACCATGGAGCTGTAGAACGAATAACCATCACCCCCTCTCGTTCTCGTCCCCACAGGCAGGACACCCTCTCCATGGTCAAAGATTATATACAGGAAACCTCGGTGGCATTCTCTATTCAGGATTTGGTAATTTTCCTCCAATCTGCCGGTGTTAAACATCAAAAATTGCACCGCAACATTTCATCCTACCTGTCCCTGCTCTATCGAAAAGGATATGTGAATAGGCTTGCAAAGGGCATTTACGTGGGCTTTGTGGCAGGAAGATGAACCT
>JACPFZ010000001.1 GCA_016182725.1 Candidatus Gottesmanbacteria bacterium | reverse complement strand
TCACCCGGCGAAACAGCAACCAAAACGTATGACCGTTTTGTTGTACCCAGGGAGGCAATTCATTTTCGCGTCACGATCGATCCTGATAATCACGTGATGGAATCCGATGAGGACCATAACACGCGACAGTTCTATTTAGATCCTCCCAGACTTCCGGATCTTGTTGTTTCATCGGTAACATTCGATGCTCAAGGAATTCCAACGATTGCCATTACCAACAATGGACAGGCAGACGCAACATTGGGAGTAGGAAGTAATGAGTTTATCTACGTCACGTACCAATGGTTGGATGCAAACAAGCAAGCATTAGGTCAAAAGGTGCCATTTGAGCACCTGCGAGGCTTTCAACCCCGTGGAAAAGACGCCATCTCGCCGGGAGAGACCGTTACAGCAACTGTCTACCGTCCTCCTCCGCCAGCCCTTGCACGATTTTTGACAGTGACCGTTGATACACCTGACCGCGTGTGGGAAAGTAATGAGGACAACAACGTGCTCACCCAAGAACTCCCCGCTTCGCTTCTTCCCGATCTCACCGTTGAGCACATCACCTTTGACAACGGCAAACCTCAAGTGCGTATCAAAAATATCGGCAAAGGTACTGTTGATCTAGGGACAACCCCCGATACATCAGTCATGCTTACGGTGGGATGGAAAGACGCACAAGGAAACACCATCCCGCCAGGACCGGAGCAATTAGAGGTACGGAGGTTTACTTCGCTTCGCCTCTTGGCTCCCGGCGCGTCTCTTCTTTTGAAAGCAGATATTTCCCCTTCCCAAGGGGCAATCGCGTCCTGGGCCTTTATCGACAATCCTGATAGGGTGAAAGAAAGCAATGAGTGCAACAACGAGCTCATCGCACTTATCGTCTCCCAAGAGACGTCAGCCGAAGATATGACTGCGTTTGATCAAAAGCTTTTAGTGGATCGCATCAGAAAGGGCAATCCCTGTACCAAAATCACATCTACTGGTACTCCTCCCGGTGTGCCCAGGAAACCTCCCGTCATCCCACCGATGAAACCACCGCAATTGCCTTTTGACATACCTCTTGGATTTTCCATAAAAGATTTTGGCAGATCTCTGGCGTATACCTTTACATTTGATGACAAGAAGAAAGTAGATCTGTTGCAACAATTTACCCAAGAAAAAATTTTAGAGGCACATACCCTCATGAATGCCAACAAAGGAGACTTAGCTACGAAACGACTCCGAAGCTACGGTGACGACGTGCATAAACTCCTGGTCATGGTACAAACCATCGAAAAAAAGGACCCTACGACAGGGGCAACAGCTGCAGCAGCCATCCTTGAAGATCAACTTGTCCACCAAGTGCTTTTGGAAATAGTAAAGCAAAAAATTCCACAACAAAAACAGAACGATTTTACCCAAACACGAACCAGAATGCTCAAAGATGCGGGTGAACTCATTGGCACGATCAAAGATAACGAAACAGTTTCTCGCATACTCGCCCAATCGCTGGATAAAAGTGGCAGCCCACTGCGAACAGTTCAAAACCTTGATGTACTCAAAGCACTCGAAGAACAAATTCCAGAAACTGCCAAATCGGTGGTTACTCGCAAAAAAGAGGAAGACCGTGTCTATCTCCAAAATGCAACCTATACGAAAGATCTCAACCTCGCTCCCCTTCTGGAAAAATCAGCAACCCTTCCTTCTGATGAAGGGATTGTAGACTGGAAAAGCTTCTTCCCGCCGGAAGCGCTCAAAGAACTGGAAGAGTCACTTGGGCCAATGCTTGAGCAAATACGGCAGCTTTGCGGCAAACTCCCACAGACGGAGGCTGAAGCACAAGAATGCGCGCAAAAAATCCTCGGCGGAGAGTCGCTCTGGGCAGTACCCACGATAGATGAGGGAACGAATGAATAAATATGAAGTTGCGTGCTACCAATCAACCCCAGGAGACGTAACGAGTTCGGTGTTAGTAAATTCGTAGAGAATATCTGTATTCGGACCAACGTACAAGCCACAACCGCCTTCCTCGGGATACGCAACAACGGTATCGCCCTTCTTTTCAAATACGAAATCCCGATAGGTGGCATCAGAAATGTTCGTATTCGTGATAATGAGCGTATTCCCCTCAACCCTCCATGAACCAATACTTGAACTCGGCTGTATGTCCTCGCGACTAAAATCATGACCGAGTGTTATCGGCACGCTGCCATCGGGCTTAAAGATTCCATATTCTCCGGACATGCAGAAATTCATAAATACCTTGTCCGGAAGAAATGAGGCAAGAGGTACGGGGTCAATGATGGCCCACGCAAGCCGAAGGGCAAGCATGTCTGAAAGTTCTTTCCATTGTAAAGCAAGTTCTTGCTCTCTTTTGGCCATGCGTTTCCGTTGGCAAAGTAATAGCGATTATCCTCAATATTAGTAACTTCATCCCCAGCGGAGGTGAGGCGCATCACCCGTTCTTTTAGGTACACAGGCGTGTTGTTGATAAAATAATAGTCGGCGCTGCGCGTATCTATCCTGCGGCGCGCGTACTCACCAAAAAACCGTGCGGAAACTTTTACCAGCGATGTGCCGTCTCTATATATATCGACTTCTCCCAACGGCACGCGTACACGTACATGATGGTATGAAGAAATGACCTTTTCAACGTTCGCCACCTGCCGATCAATCCACCAACTAGAAGTTCGGAACCAGAAGAAGTAGCCAACAACTACAAACACACTTGCAATCACAAGCAACAATACAAGCGGTAGAGCATTTTTCTTTTTTGGTTGAGGCATAGCTATTCGGAAAAGGCATACGAACGAGTTTTGAGAAAGCCGTCAATTGTCTTAAAGTCAGGACCAACCACCACACCGCACGCAGGGTTCACGTACGCGATAATTTTTCCCTCCTTCTCTTCAAACGTAAAGTCGCTGTATACATCGTCAGAAATGATAGAACCCGCGAGAATAAGGTTTTCCCCATCCAATCGCCACGAGCCGACGCGATTGTTGTCTTCAACATTTGCAGCAACGGATGATTGAAGTCTGCCGTTAGGCAGGAAAGTGCCGTTTTCGCCTGCTTCGCAGTTATAGTAAAAGTCTTTGCCAGGCACAAATTGTGCCAGGGGAATAGGTTCCCGCTTCACCCAAGAAAGTCGTGGGGCAGCAGCAGTTAGGAGGTCTTTTGATGTCTCCAGGACATCCGCTTCTTGCCATTGAAAATCCGTATCGCGCGGCTTTTTTTCCTTGGTAGGGCCAAACAACCATGCCACCATCTGACTGTCTTTAAAATAAAATCTACTTTCTTCTGCCCCCTTCTCTCCTATAGGAAAAACGGGGTTAACGCGCTCGTAGACATACAGGAGCTTGCCGCGGTCATAATAATACTCGCGCTCTATGCGATCCCCTGACTCCCCTGGCTCAACATCCGGATTAAACCTGCCATAGAGCTTTTTGATATTTCCGCCATCATCGTACCCAGTTACATGAACAGGAATGTCCAATTGAAACGGAATCCCATGGATAGAGAGCTCAAAGTCACGTAGTGACGAGAGATTTTTTTCAACCGACGCCACATATCGGTCGGTCAACAGGACAGTGAGGGTACCAGATAACGTAAGAAAAAGACCGATACCAAAACCAGCAAGAAGCACGAGAAAGATAACTACCAGACGTATTCGACGAGCAGATGCATGTCGTCCTGTCATAGATCTATCATTGTCCGTCTGGTCATTGATGTCAATTATCATGCCCTCATTCCTGACCAAAAAAACCGCTCCACTGTCCCTGTTTTACCCCAACTCAAACGTCGTCACGCCAAAGAAACATCTCCCTCAAATACGGCTTGCTATAATTTCAGGGTTGAACCCTGTTTTGGAGCGAAACTATTCAAGCTTGCGGATTCGGATTGCCAGAATAACTAAACCGATGATTCCCGCTAGGGTCAGTATTGCCCCGACGACAACAGAAGGGGGCTCGAAAGAAAACACAACTCTATGCTCGCCTTTCGGAACTACCACTCCCCGGAACGTGTAATCAGCGCGATAGACTTTTGAAAGATGTCCGTCGATGCGGGCTACCCAACCGGGGTATGCATTATCTGACAAAAACAGAATCGCGGATGAGCTTGCCGATGTATTAACGGTGACGCGATTCGGCGAGTAATTGGTAATAGTTGCCGAAAGCATCTGCTTTTCTGTTGATTTAGTTATTCCTTCGGGTTCTTCTTCAAGAATGACCGTTTTTCGCAAATTCGTTTCCGTAGAAAACATACGGTCAAGAATAGTCTGGGGATTTTTTTCAGTGATAAAATCCGTCGTCAGAAAAGTTCTCGGGAACGCTTCCATATATTCAAAAATCTGATACACTTGGTCCGTCCAGACAAGACGAAGACGCGGATCCGCGTAAATGTCAACTGGGCCATCTCGTTCCGCGACGTTTTTACGGGCAATGTATTTAACCCCAAGAAGTTGCAGTAATTTTACACGGTACGGATCGTTCAAAATATCGGTAAATGTATCTGTCGAGGTTATGGTCGCATCTGCTCGCGGGATGTCTTTCTGTAATTTCCCCTTGTGTTTGGCCGCATCCAAAAGTTCTCCGTACCGGCGAATAAAAAATGAATCATACCCTTCCGGGCTAAATAGGCGAAATTCCGTCTGAAAATTGCTTTCCATATATCCGTGCTCCGGCGTCCAAAATCGGTCGAAGCCGGAAATCTGCTGAAGTTTCGTCACTATGGGAGTTTGCGGAAAGAGTAAGTTCGGATCGGAAAAATACAGATATTTATTCGCAAAAAATACTGCCCCCATTATACTAATACCCATGAGCATCACAAACGCAGTCGGCCGAAACTTTTTTACCAAGGTTCCTAGCCACATCGTCATAGCAACCAGAACGGTGATTGCCGTCGGAAGAATCATGTTACGAAACGAAATCGTCGCGTATTGGATGAAGTCACCATCTTTCGTCAGAACGATTGCTACCTGATGTTTGGCATAGACGGCAAATCCCCATCCTGCAATGATACCCAGGATAGGGATGAGCGTAGCAAAAAGAAGCGGCCAAATGCCAAGTTTTTTAGAGAAATGTTCTGCCGCGCGCGCAGTAAGGACGGATGCGCATACGGTAGTCAAGAAAAAAATCCGGGACGGGATAATAACGGAAATAAAAGGTAATTTTAACGTATAAAGGAAAAACCAGCTTGTCGGTAAAGAAAAACCAAGCGACAGGGTGACAACAAAAGCAATCGCAAAAAATCGTTCCTCCGGCGTGTGTTTTCTCCAATTGAATAGTTGATAGAGAACAAAGATAAGCGGCGCAATACCAAAAAACATCACGCGTTCGTAGAAGAATCCCTTACCGAAGTAATTGTACGTTCCTGGGTTACCCCAATAGTCGGGCGCCAAAAGTGTGAGAAGCCGCGAGAAAGGCAATAAATACAAATCGAATAGATATTTTGCATCAGTGGAGGTACGGGCAGACTGCATCATAGTTTCCAGTCCGGGGACCAAATGGATTCCGGCAATCATGCCGGCAACTCCTGCTGCGCATGCTGCCATAACAATAACTTTGCGTGATGGTTTTCGAATCAGAAAAAAGGTAGCAGCAAACAACCAGCCGTAAAACGTAAATTGAAACCATCCGGATACAATGGAAATGGTAAGCAATAGAACAAGTATGACCCAGGTAATGCGCCGGGGACGCTGTCGAAATGATTCTATAGCCCAAAGAATATACGGAAGGGATAGTGCTGTGTAACTTACCACATACGTTTCTTCCCACCAAACGATCATAAATCCCGAAAACGCAAATACCAATGAACCGAACAATCGCGCGCTTTTGGAGAGACCTAATGTGCGTAAAAATCCGTACATGCCGATGGTGGCAAAAATCGGCGTGAGGAACACGATGATGCTCCAGGCATTGATCGTTGGCAATAGTAAGAATACCCACGTCATCGGATGAAACACTGCGGGATCATATTGAGCGAGGAGAAAATTCCCGGCAAAATTATAGGGATTCCATAACGGAAGTTCTCCTTTCTGAAGGAGATCTGTGATCAGACGGCGATGCGGATAAATATTCCGGACACCGTCAAATCCAATTGCTTTATTCGGCGGCCCGTTGGGATATTCTGCCGAGGGATACGACATCCAGGGTTCATAAAACGAAGGGAGGAGATTTGCGGGGAAAGGAATTTGATGATTAAAAATAAACGGTCGGAACGCAATGATCGTAATACCTAAGGCGAGTGCTACTGCGAATGCCCAACCGGACCATTTGTTCAAAAAATTCATGTGGTCATTATACCACCAAAAAAACCGCTCCACTGTCCCCCGGCGATGACTTATCTTCCCGATCCCTTGCGGAATAGGTATTGTCGGCGCTGACGCGTTTCACTGCCGAGTTCGGAATGGGATCGGGTGGTGCCACGTCGCTCAAATCACCGGAAGACACTAGAGCGGTTCTTCCTTCAAATAAATCTTAAGGTACCTAAGTCAATTAAGTGACTTAGTTGCATTATAAGGGATAATCCAATAACGGATTTCCTTGACCATTTCGTTAGTAGAGCAAAAGGTTTCCCCTTTGTTCTCCACAACTTCGACCGATTAGTACGAGTAAGCTAAATACCTTGCGGTACGTACACTTCTCGCCTATATACGTTGTATTCTGCAACGGGTCTATAACGATTCCTCATCTTGGGGTGGGCTTGGTGCTTGAGATGCTTTCAGCACTTATCCCTTCCAGATCTAGCTACCCTACGATGCCGGTTTTCCGACAATAGGCACACCAGGGATCTGTCCCTCTAGGTCCTCTCGTACTGTAGAGAGCTCCCCTCAAGAATCAAACGCTTGCACAGGATAGAGACCGAACTGTCTCACGACGTTCTGAACCCAGCTCGCGTACCCTTTTAACCGGCGAACAGCCGGACCTTTGGGACCTTCTCCAGCCCCGGGATAGGATGAGCCGACATCGAGGTGCCAAACCGCCTCGTCGATATGGACTCTCGGAAGCGATCAGCCTGTTATCCCCGGGGTAGCTTTTATCCGTTAAGCCCGGTCCCTCCCACGAGGGATCCGAGGATCACTAACACCGACTTTCGTCCCTGTTCCACTTGTAAGTGTCA
>JACPFZ010000036.1 GCA_016182725.1 Candidatus Gottesmanbacteria bacterium | reverse complement strand
TAGCTATTGGTTTAGCGATACGTACCTCACTATTGCAACCAAATTTGCCAGAGAAGGGGTCGTCTGGAAAGATGTAGATGCAAAACTTGTCCTTGGGATTGACTATTCAAGTGCACAAGGTGCAGGTCAAATTTCACAAAAAGTCGGACCGCTTCCCTACAAACCGAAGCAAAGTGCCGGCGGCTGCGGCGCGTAAAGGCCGTATTGCCTCAGTCTCTGTAAGGAGGTAGAATATCTGTATGAAAGACAAACGGTTAATGCTCCTAAATCGGGTCATTTTTGTCCTTAGCCTTATAGGTGTGGCTATAGCCATCTACGTGACTCAAAGTTTTCTGCGGCACTCCCCAATCGTTTGCGTCAATACGGGGTGCGAATTAGTAAGGAAAAGCGCTGCAAGCTATATTTTCGGCATTCCTGTACCTATGTTCGGGCTTGCCGGCTATAGCATGCTTGCCATCCTTGCCTTTTTGCGCACGACTAAGCTCAAATCTCTAAACTCTAAACTCTTGCTCAACCTCATGCTTGCCATTGCCACGTTTGGCGTTCTCTTTGTCTCCTGGTTTACCTATACCGAATTATTTGTTATA
The DNA here is from genome assembly GCA_016182725.1 of Candidatus Gottesmanbacteria bacterium. Lineage (GTDB taxonomy): Bacteria > Patescibacteriota > Microgenomatia > UBA10105 > UBA927 > JACPFZ01. The sequence goes on along the minus strand of JACPFZ010000036.1, from coordinate 17,480 downwards.
AAAGCAGTGTGCACCTGGTGCGCGATTTCAGCCGTAAATATGATCGTAATTTTTATAATGGTTATAAAAAGTTATACTAGTTATAGTAAAGCATGAAATTCACCGGCGAAACTAAACTTTTTGCAGGAATTATTGGCGTGACCGTGGCACTTGTGGCAGGGGCGATTGTTTTGTTCTCTAAGCCGGCACAAACGTTAGCCCGTCAAGATGTTCTGGGAGTTCAAACACAAATGAAGGGAGATACGAATGCCAAGGTATTTTTAGTTGAATTTTCCGACTTCCAATGCCCTGCATGTAAAGCAGCAAAACCAGTGGTTGACGCAATCGTTGCCCAATATAAAGATAAGTTAGTTTTCGGCTACCGCCACTTTCCGCTGGATCAGCACCCGTTTGCGATGAAGGCGGCTCAAGCCGCAGAAGCTGCGGGTCAACAGGGAAAATTCTGGGAGATGTATGATCTGTTGTTTGACAATCAAGAGAAGTTTTCCGACAGTTTGTTTCCTGACCTAGCCAAACAGCTCAATCTTAATATGGATGAGTTTACGAAGGCTTTTGAAGATAACGCAATCAAACAAAAAATAGAAGCTGACCGCGCCTACGGCACTCAAATTGGCGTGAATGCCACGCCGACATTTTACTTAAACGGCCAAAAGCTTAATTTGACGACGTTTGACGATCTCAAAAAAGCAGTGGAAGAGGCAACCAAATAATATGTTTGATCTCACCGGCAAAGTGGCATTGGTGACGGGAGCAAGTTCAGGGATTGGCAGAGCATCCGCCATAGCACTGGCAAATCAAGGCGCGAAGGTTGCCGTTGCCGCCAGAAGAGTCGACAAACTTCAGGCAGTGGCTGCGGAAATCAAGCAAAGGGGAAAAGAAGCACTCCCCATTCAGATGGATGTCACGAAAAAGGCGGAAATTGAGGCAGCTGTTGCCCAAACCGTCAAAACATTTGGAAAACTTGACATACTTCTTAATAATGCGGGGGTCGCCGAATTTGCGCCATTTACCGAGATGACCGAGGAGCAGTGGGATAAAACCATTGACACCAACCTCAAAGGATACTTTGTGGTAGCGCAGGCGGCGGCCAAAGAAATGGCAAAAAATAAATGGGGCCGCATCGTCAATATCGCCTCGATTGCCTCCGGCGGCGTGGGGGTCGGGTTTCCGCAGATAGCCCACTACTGTGCCAGTAAAGGCGCTATCGTCGGTATGACCGAGGCAATGGCTAGTGAACTGGCACCGATGGGAATTCTCGTCAACGCCATCGGACCTGGGCTCATTGAGACAGAAATGACCGAGGCGATCCTCAAAAACCCCAAACAAATGGAAGGGTTTGTAAGCCGCATTCCGCTCAAACGGCCTGGCAAAGCCGAAGAAATTGCCGCGGCAGTCGTCTTTTTCGCAAGTGATGAAGCCTCCTACACCACCGGCGCCACCTTATATGTAGATGGAGGTTGGTTGGCAAGTTAAGAAGTATAATTTCACACAATAAAAGAAAAGGGGAAGGCAGTCTTCACACCTTAGAGGTGTGCATCTATAGACACCTCGAAGTTACAAATACAATGCCACGGTCATATTCCAGAAGATGTGAACGAGGATGGTTGGCAAGCATTGAGAAAATTGGCTTAATTGACATATCCATCGCTTGACAACACACCTTTACATGATGTATATTCACGATGTATGTTGATGAAACGCACGCAAGTCTATATTGATTGGGAAACATGGCGCCGGGCAAAAGCGGCTGCTGCCCGCCGTGGCCAGACCGTTTCCGAGCTTATTCGCAAAACGCTCGCAAGTGCTGTGCGATCCGATCGGACCAAAAACTCTCTTGATCTTCTCTACGAATTCAGCAAAAAGTATAAAGATAAATGGCCTAAAGATACGCCTAAAAACCTCTCTACCACCGTAGACCGCTATCTTTATGCTCCAAGCACTCCGGCGAAGAAACGAAAAACATGACTATCCTCATTGATAGCAGTTTTTATATTTCCTTCGCCTATTGGCACGACTCTAATCACCAACGCGCTCTTGCCCTCTACCCGAAATACAAAACGTTCCAGAAGTTAACCACAGAAGATTTTCTAAAAGAGACACTCACTACCATCAGTCAACGGCTCGGAAAAAAAGCAAGTATTGAACTCTATGAACTCATTTCTCAAGACACAGAAGTTATCTCTATTTCTCCGGCACATTTTCAGGCTGGACTGCGTCTTTTTGTCGACCCACGGCGTCAAAAAAATATCTCCCTGATCGATTGCATCGCCTGTGCTGTAGCAGAAGATATTGCTACGGACGCGATCCTCACTTTCAACCGCCATTTTCTATCACTGGGACTTACCGTTATTCCAAGAAGCTAACCTCGTAATAGCGAACTTCAGTTCGCGCTACAAATACAGCGCCACCGTCATGTTCCAGAAGATGTGAACGAGAATAGGAGCAACGAGTGAACGCGTGTTGTAAAAGAGCAAACTATTGGCGAGCCCCAACACGACATCTGTCGCAAGGAAAACGATAAGAGTGATTCCCTGAAACTTCAATGTCGTCACGAGTATCGGCACATGCAACAGCACAAACAAAATGGTCGAAACAAATGAGGCATACGGTAAATTTTTGGTCTTCTCCCAGATGCGATTGAAAATAAATCCTCGGCTTAACAGTTCTTCGGAAAATGCAGTAGCAAAGGATAAGAGAATAAGGAAAAATCCGTACTGCCCAAAGGCGGCAATCGGGTTCACCTTCAATCCTCCGTATTTCATGGCATTGGCAACGACCCCTTCCAGGGCAAACACGAATCCGAACCCCAACCCAATATAGAAGCTTCTAAAAAATCGTTTAGCGGTGATGCCAAGCGATTCCAATTTCCGTTTTTCGCGGCTCGTTACATACCACAAAACCGGAGCAACAAACACGAGGGGTTTAGCGATAAACTCATCCACCCACTCAGGAAGTTTCAAAAAGTAGCGATAGAGACTCCAGACCAGAAGAATCCATCCCCACAGCTGGTACACGGGATCAAGGGATGTGGTTTTGAATTTTAACACATGTCTTGCCATATTATTACCTTATCTCGTTATTTCCGTGAATGCAAGATTCAATAGTCACTCTGGCATATTACCGGAGAAAGAGGAATGTTTCCACCAAAAACAGGAGAATAAAAGCAATGAGTATCCATCGTTGTACATTGTATGAGACCGGACCCGCAATCATCACGTACCAGCGGTTCAGGTTGCTTGCCGCGCGCCACTCGCTTACTTGCCAAAGTATAAGCGTGAGCGAAAGCGAAAGGACGAGCCCAACTCCGACCATACTTCCTGTTGATGTCACGACAAAAAAGCTTACCAGTGCAAATCCGATAACGAACACAATGCTGCGAAATGGTGATGGAGTGAGGTGAAAAAACTCTTCAGCACTATCGAGTAAGTACATCCCTACCATGCCGCCAGTAAAAAAGAGAAGGGTCGGAAAAGAAGGAGAAAGCCGCCATTTTAAAAATCCAACTATGAGAAAGTATATAAGAGAAATCAAGGCTTCTCTAGAGGATTTCTTTTGAATAATATGTATTATGTTCTTCATTAATTAAAAATTAAAAATTGTACATTGAAAATTAATATCAGTATACCACCTCAAACGAAACAAATGCACCAGTCGCCTCTTCCCACCGCACATCAACATGCTTGACTACTGCAAGGAGTGGCCCTTCCCCACAGCGTTTGATAAGTTCTTCCAAGTCTCTTTTTGGGCCTTCTACTAGGATTTCCACCGTATCATCCTGTCTGTTGGTTACCCACCCTGTTAAGCGTTTATCAGCAGCGTAGCGAAGGATCCACGCGCGGTACCCCACTCCCACGACGTCTCCGGAAATAATCAAATGCACGCGCTTCATGCTTCTCCCTGTCGCAACTTTTTCATTTTCCACATGAAGAGCCGTGCTTTACTCTTTGCGTTAGCATCTTTTACAAAGGAAAGTGCTTTTTCTAAAATTGCCCGCGGCACAGTTTTAGCGAGCCGGATATACAGGGATTTATGCTTATAATCGTTGAGTGTCTCTGCAAGGTAGATCCCGTATGCCTGAAACTCACGGGAAATGTACTTATCCTCAAGGGGATTGAATTGTTTTAAGATATCGCCTACTGTTTTCATGGATTGAGACATTAAGACAATAAGACTGTAAGACTGTAAGATTTATGATCGTAACTTTCTTGACAAGCCTGTTATCATTGAACAAATTTCTTCAACTTCTCTTATAAGATCATTAACGTCTTTCTCGCTTCCATAGTGAAGATTTTTAACTATTTCTAAACCAGTTATTACTTCATATCCCGATCTTTTTGCCATCATCAAAAATCGTAAAAACTCCTGATTGCTTCCGCTCCCCGATCCTTCTGCAATATTTAATACTATTGATGTGGTGGCTCGACGAAGTTGATCAATTAAACCAAATTGTTCTACTCTGGGAAATGTAGATGTCAATGCATAGATTTTAGTCACATATATCATGGAACGCTGCCAGACGGTCAGCTTACGAAATTGATGTTCCTTCATGATCTTATCATCTTAATCTTACTGTCTTACTGTCTCTTTATCTTATCGTCTAGTTAAAGCGATTCATGGCACGGTCAACGCCATTGGTAAGCGCTATTTCAACGGCTTGGGCACCATATTTAATGAGTTTGCGCAGTTCTCCCGCCTCTCTCTGTCGAAAATGGGAAAGTACAAAGGCAATCACCCACCGATGATGAAGTTTTTTATCCATCTGTCTGCCGGTTGACTCCTTTCCCCGTCCTATTCCCATGCGGAAACGAAGAAAATCATCCGTTTTCACCTGTTCGATAATGGATGAAACGCCATTGTGCCCGGCGCTACCTCCTCCCCGCCGGATGCGGATTTTTCCTAATGGAAGATCTATATCGTCATGAATTACCCACAGGTCTTGGGGTGTTGCTTTTACGTAATCAATAAGTGTTTTCACTGCATATCCGGATTTATTCATAAACGTTTGCGGCTTCACTAGCAGAACGTCCCCAATTCTTGTCGTCAACACATTTTTTTTATCATCGCGATCCCAACGTACGAGCCCGTTGGATAACTCGTTTGCCAAACGATCAACCACCATAAAACCGATATTGTGGCGTGTTGATGCGTACTCTGAACCTGGATTTCCCAAACCGACGATAAGCTTCATAGCTCGCATTCGTTTCATGCAAGTAATTGTACCACCTCGTTGTCCTCTACTTGGTCAAAATGTTCATAAAATTCACCAACGGCCCCGAACGCACTGGGGGTATCAAGAATAATGAGTTCATCCACATTGGGTTTTATTTTCTCCACAACTTCCGCAGGGGCCACGGGAAGAGCTACCACAATATGCTTGGCGCGTTTCTTTTTGAGCCACAAGATGGCAGCTTGAATCGTTGCGCCCGTTGCTGCTCCGTCGTCAACGATGATAATGGTTTTATCACCAGCAGAAAATGGTGGTTTGCCTTTTCGATAGAGTTGCATTTTTTGCTTGACGAGTTGGGATTTTCGGTTGGTTTCTTCCTGAAGGTATGACTTGTCGATATTGAGGCTTTGGGCAAATGGGCGATCTATAAACCGGACGCCATCCGGAGCTACCGCTCCAATTGCCAGTTCTGGATTAAACGGAGGAGAAATCTTTTTTATGACTACAACATCACGGGGAAGATGAAGATGGTCAGCGACTGCTTTTGCTATTACCACTCCACCCCGCGCAAGCCCCACCACTTCCACATCTCGACAATCTTGATAGCTTCTGAGTCGCTGGACTAACTGCATTGCTGCAGTCACTCGATCCGCAAACATGTGCTTCACCCTGATTCTCCCGGGAGCTACTTCATCTTCGCCAGTTGCTTCTCAGCTAAATCCCCCACGTACGGCACGTGATACATTTCTCCCTGAAATGCCTTCCACATGAGAACAATCCACAAAATAAACGCAACCAAACTTAACAGTAACCCGGTCATCCATCCTAAGATCGGGATAAATCCGAGTGCAATGTTTACCACAAACACGCCACCGAACAGAAGAGTGGATTGCATCGCATGAAAGCGAACAAACTTACTCTGTTTTTCCACCAAAAGAAAAACAATGCCGGTGATAAATCCCAATAAGTACGCGGCTGCGCCCATGAGATTTTCATTTCCTTTTGCTGCCATATAGTTTCACCACCCTTCTTTAGAAACAGTTTATGAGTTTTACGAGTAATTACTGTTTCTTAAGTCCGCCACTCAAGCTTAGGCGGATAAACTAACTAAGATAGATTTCGATGTCTGCATACTCACCATACCATGCCTATATTTTTTTCGTCAATGGGTAGCTTTAAAACATACTCAGTTGTTCTTTTGAAGAATCCAGAAGCGGTTTTTCTTCACCTTCTTTCCAAATTTTCACGACACCAAACACGCCATCATATCCCGGGTCAATGACAATGTCGCCTCTGCGCACTTTTTCTATACCCTGTGCGACACGTTCACCTGCTGCTTTGGTAATATCAGAAATGGAAACAGAAAGGAGCACGTTAAATTCTCCGCCTAATGCATCAGTAAGCGTTTGATACGGCCCTTGCACTTTTGGACTGGCAACCGGCGAACCGATAGATTCCGCAATAATTTCCTGCAAAGGAACCAGCATGACGAATGGCGGGCGGTTGGGAAATGTTTTGCTCCCGGTAACTTGGATTTGAGTTTTCTTCTCTCGTAATTCATAATTCGTAAATCGTAATTCAATTTGGAGTTCCTCTTCGGACCGACCTGCCAGCTCTTCAACGCGCTGCATGACACCCTGCGTAAGCGGCTTGCCGCAGACAGGGCAGGCTACCCCTTTCTTTTTCGTCTCCTCGGGAGATAAGCGAATGTTACATGCCCTGTGACCTGTATAATGATATTTTCCTTCTTCAGGATAAAATTCTATGGTGAAGGCGATAGAATGAGAAGTTGGCGATGGGAAATTAGAAATTGGATTTTGAGATTGGAAGTTTGAAGTTTGATCTAATTTCTGACTTCTCACTTCCCTATCCAACTTCCCACTTCCAACGTCTAACTTCTGCTTATTGACTCCCTGTTTTCCAATAATCGCCGTTCTTATCGCTTCGTAGCTTAGCTCCGACAGTTCAAACACCGTCGCCTCTCTTCCCAACTTCGGTCCGCTGTGGGCATCCGAGAAGGACACAATCGACCGATGATCCAGTTCTCTGATGCGCCAGTTCATCGCGGGGTTACTGGATAAGCCCGTTTCAATGGCGTAGATATTTTTTGCAAATGGCCCAAATGCTTCTTCGAGACTGTCAAATCCGCCAAGACTCCCATACACGCTAAACCAGGGCGTCCATGCGTGAGCAGGAATAATAAGGGCATTGGGTTCAACGGAAAAAACTAATTCCGCAACCTGAATACTGGTGAGCCCGATGATCGGCCGGCCATCGCTCATAAGATTGCACCCCCGACGGGTCATTTCTTTGTTGATGTTGTCAGCAGATGCAAGGGACGGCACCCAAATAAGCGTATGCACGCGCCGCACGCGGCCTGCTTGGGAATAAATGCAGGAAACTTCGGTCGCGAGTAAAAAGAGAGGAATGTTTGCGTGCGGGGAGCCAGAAAAATTTTGTCCGGATTCACTTTGCGAGCGCCGATGAATATCGATATTTGTAGGAGATTGTTCGCGAGACAAACTGAAGCCCGGATCTAAATTTTTACTGGCGACCTCAGCACGCAGAGCAAGTAATCCGTTCCCCACTTCTTCTAAACTCGCCTTAATCTCCCGCATCCAGAGTGGGTGCGTCCAGTCGCCTGTTGCCACCAGTCCAATTCCCTTTCGTTTTGCCCACAGAGCAATATTCGGAATGGTCATCTGCGGCGACACTGCCCTGGAAAATCTGGAGTGCAATTGTAAATCAGCGATAACCTGCATAGGTTTATGACCACGACTGCGACTTTTTTAGATCACCATATAGGACTTCTAATTTTTGCAACACCCGGCTTTTGCGATGAGCCAAACTTATGGAACGACTCTCTTTCCCCATACGAACGCGCACGTCCGGATGACTGGCCAGGTAGGTCATTTTTTCTGCTAACGTTCCATCGTCATAGGTATCCACAAGGTATCCATTTTTACCATGATGAACTAACTCCGGTAAAGCACCGGCGTTTGCGGCAATTACCGGCAACCCACACGCCACTGCTTGAAGCGTCACAATGCTCTGCGTCTCTATGGGAGACATAATGATAAATCCGTCAGATAATTGATACAGCTCCACTATGGATTGCGTCGATAGTTGATCAATCCACCTGATGCGGCGAGATAATAAAAGCTGATGCGCAAGAAGCTGCAACAACTCTTTTTGTTTGCCGACGCCCGCAAGAATTACATGGATACGGCTGGTATGAGCAAGTGCTTTTAACATTGTTTCTATATTTTTATCTGCATCGAGTCTGCCTAAATACAAAAAGACGACTGCCCCAGGATCTATATGGTATTTTTTTCTCAATAAGGCACCAGGAACGCGTCTGGGTCGGTAGAGAGACGTATCTACTCCATTGGAAATTGGGTAAATCCGCTCGGGATGGCCAATAATCTTCACTAAGTCTCCTTTTGCTGTTGCAGTGGGCACCATAATAGCCCCGTAGTGCGGATACATCAAACGTATATAGAGTTTCATAAGAGACATGCTTATCGTTTTCCATGGGAGGAAACTGGCGAATTGTTCCACAGAAAAGTGCATTGCGCCAACGATGGGTAATCTGTACAACTTCGCTACGATAAGCGTCATGATGCCCAATGCTCCTGGCTCTTGAATATGCACCACATCAAATGCATGCGTTGCTATCGTTTGCACTATTTCCCCCAGTCCCAGTGGAATGAGTGTCATGGGCTTATTCACAAAAAAAGGGTCAGAGAGAGAAGGAGTGTAGATGAGATGGAGATTTGGTATTGCTTCCGGCGTATACGGGATAACTGGCCGCGGGCACACCAAATAGACCTGATGTCCACGTTTTGCCAAAAAACGCGCGATGGAATCAGTCGAAGAGGCAACGCCGCTGACCGTCGGCAGATAGACTTCTGAAACAAGGAGAATGTTCATGTATGCTCCTCTTCTGGGTTACCCATTACTTGTACAGACATATACAGTTTTTCTAGCTCCCGCGCCGTCTCTGCCACATCGTACTTACGAACTTTCTTAAGAGAAGTAGAGCCTAACCGCCCTCCTTTCTCTTTATCCCCCAAGAGCGACACGATGCCTTTTCCCAGAGAAACAGCTCCTGTTCCCGTGAGAACTCCGTTGGTTTCATCAACGAGTTCAGAAACTCCGTGCATATTTACGGCTACAATGGGAAGTCCATGCGCCATCGCCTCTGTCATCGACATGGATTGATTTTCGATTCTACTTGCAGAAACATAGATATCTCCAAGACTATACAATGACTCTTCCATAATATCTTCCCTTTTGACGACACCGGTAAACACCACATTGTGGGTAAGAGACAATTTCTGTGCTCCATAGCGTAATTCCTTTTCTTGAGGACCTGCTCCCACAATAATAAGTATTGCTTTGGGAAAGAATGAGATCACCCGTACCCAAGCACGAAGAAGCACATCAACGCGTTTATCTGCCGCAAGCCGACCGACAAATATGCCCGTAGGGGCGTCAGTTGCTATATGATACCGTTGTCGCAAGAGAGTTTTTTCTTTGGGAGTAAGTCTATGAACGTGCGAAACATCAATACCATTATGAATCACCACAGTCGGCGACGTTAAGCCTGATTCCAAGAGTTCTTTTTGAGCCGAAACACTGGGACAAATGACGGTATCGGCAAAGTTATGAAAATAGGTATTGAGACGAACGAGTGGGCCCTTTAATACTTGAAATACGCTGCTGAAACGAACGGTTTTAAATATATCCGGATCAAAAAAAAAGGAGTGAAACGTCACAATCACCGGAATCTTCATAAATTTTGCAGCCATCATCCCTTCTATACATAAAGGAGAAGGATCATTTAAATGCACTATGTCGATGGACAGCTCTCGCATGGCATTAGTCAAGCGAAAAAGCGATGGCTGGGTGACGCGTAAACTCGGATAAATCAGTGCCGGAAGAGAAGGAAGAAAATAGACGGTAAAAGGGTACAAAGATCTATTGATTTTGATATTTCTTTTGGGTTTTGGGACAAACACACTCACCGTATGACCTCGCTTGACCAGCGCTGTTGCGGTATCGATGACGTAACTCACCACTCCATTTATTTGCGGCAGAAATATACCGCTGTATATGGCGATATTCATAATTACTTGCCTCCCTGTTGGGCATACATCTGTTGCACTTCAGAAACCGTGGTTGCATCTTTTGGCGATTTATCATCTCTGATTCTTACCAAACGTGGAAATCGAACCGCAATCCCAGCCCCATGGGTGGGAGAGCGGGTCAGGTCATCCCCGGCAATCTCAACGACGAGTTTCGGCGACACCCAGACATCCGGTATGAAATTTTTATGAACTTCAGCGTACTCTTTCGGTTTTTCGTTGACTTTCAATGCGTTGAGGCGCTTCTTGAGCTCTTTCCATAACTCATCGGAAACGCCCGTGCCAATCTTGGTAACGGTCACGAAATCCTCTCCTTTTTTCACCCCAACAAGAAATGCACCAATGCCAAACCCCGACCGCTTCCCTTCTCCCCGATAATATCCCATGACCACCGCATCAATGGTATCGGTGAGCTTGCCGGTTTTCCCTTCTTCCTCTTTAAACTTCACCCATGAGTAGCCCCTTCTGCCCGGTTCATAGGCGCTGTCCCACTTTTTCACCACTGCCCCTTCCAGTCCTTTTTTAATCTGTTCGTCATGAAATATGCGAACTTCGCTGGCGTGATCAGTCACAATTTGTGGTGAGATAACCAACGCCTTTCCCATCTTCACCGTCTGTTCAAGAATTTCTCGACGCTTGGACAACGGCTCTCCCAGGAGATCTTTTCCATTTTTATAGAGAATATCAAAAACGAAAAACTTGAGCGGCACATTTCCGCGGGTTTTTTCGATATCGTGCTTTCTTTTCCTGGTCATCGTTTCCTGAAACGGAATAAGCTTGCCGGTTTTCGGATCCATCCCCACCGCCTCACTGTCCAGAATTGCTTCTGATGCATGGAGTTGTTTGCCAATGTTTTGAAGTTCCGGAAACATCTCCGTCGTATTTTCCAAATTCCTTGAAAAACTTTGCACTCTTATTGTCTTACCGTCTTTCTGTCTTACTGTCTGAAAATGAATTTGTACTCTCACTCCGTCATATTTTCCTTCGACGGAAACCGTACCCATCTTCTTAATCATTTCGTCTGCATTAGGAAGTCGCTGACAAAGAGAAGCTAAAATCGGCGCGCCGACTTTTGCTTTTACATGGGCTAAGCCTTTTGTCCCATGCTCTTTGACTGCTTCTGCTATAAACCCAATATCCGGCCGCACATTATATACTTCTTCAAGTTTTACCCGCAGGGACTTATCGCCAGTAAGCATCCAGGAAAGACCGTCAAGCATCGTCATATCAGAAAATCCCAACCGAAGCTTATGAAGCGGAATTCGTGCAATATAGCGGGCGGAAAGGCTATCAACCGATTTGAATACATCCGCAAGTATGGTAATTTTCCTCTCCTGCGACCCTTCCCCTGTGCTTTGCGCAAGCGCGTACAAACGCTCATACACATCTGCCACGGTCAATCGAGAATTGTTTCGATGTTCTAGAACATGATAACATTTCTCCGCAGCTGCACCTAAATCACCAGCTTTCTTAAACGCACGGACAACATCCTTTTGTTCCACGCCATATGCCTGTGCTATTGCCCGGATCATAAACTTATCTGCAACGCCAAACTCAACAGCTTCGTATAAAGGGACAACACGACCCTGCAAAAGATAACAGATTTTACCGATCTCTTCTTTACCAGCATGACGAAAAAGATCAGCAAGAATTTCCGTCATGGTGTTACGCGATGGAGTTTGTTCCAGTTTCTGGAAAAAATGAGCAAGGGTAGCAAATGTCATCGTATGAAGAAAAAGTAGGCAAGAGCGATAAGCCCCAAAAATCCACACCCAACCAGCGCAATAATCGGTCCATCCCCTTCTTTCTTTGTTATTTTTACCATCCCCTGTCCCACCACAACCAACGCAAAGATGGTGGGGATAATAAGAAACACGTACGTAATCCCTGGGCCACTTAAATCCATGTTTAATACTACAAATTCAACAAATACTATAAATACTACAAATTATTCATTTATCGGATTTGTGGCATTTGTAGTATTTGTCGGATTCTATTGTGTGCGAAGCACGTACCTGACCCCTTTGGTAGATCCCTCTTTTTTCACTATACCCTTTTTAATAAGATCTTTCAATTCTCGCAAGACCGTATCCTCGGAAATCATGGGGAAGAGTTCAAAAAAGGACTTATTTTGCAAAAATCCGTTTTCCTGAACAAACTCAATGAGTTTGATCTGGCGTTCGGAAATAGCCATCTGCTGTCCCCCGAAGGACTTTTTGAGCTTTAAGTCCGTAGAGAGTGATTTCACCTTTTCTTTAATCCGCGTAAACTCAATAGCCAACCCTTCCGTAAAGTATTCCAGCCAGGCAGTCAGATCACCACTGTCGCTGCTTGCCTTCTGGAGCGATTCGTAATAGCGCATAGGCTCCCGGTCATAGTACTCTTCAAGCGAAAAGAATCGTTTGATATCATAGCCACCCTTGAAAAGGATGAGGGTCGCGATGGTTCGGGCTACCCTGCCGTTGCCGTCAAGAAACGGATGGATGCGCACGATTTCATAATGCGTTATTCCGGCTTTTAAACCAGGATGCATACTGTCAGGAGGCGTCGCGTTTACCCATTCAAGGAAAGAGCTCAAAAGAAACGGCACTTCTATGGCAGGCGGCGGACGAAAAGTAATTTCTCCGGTTGCGCTGTTTTTCACCACCACTTGAGTTTTGCGAAACGTACCGATGTGTTCTTCACTAAGGACGCGGAATGTCGTAAGCTCGTGAATATGTTTCAAGACGTCCTGACTCACCGTTGACTCTCCATAGGATTCAATGAACTTTAACACATTGCGGTAATTGAGGACTTCCTGAATATCGCGTTCCCGGCCCGCAATCGTATGTCCTGCAAGGACTTTTTCCGCCTCGGCAATATTTAACTCGTTGCCTTCGATGTGGGTCCCATGATGAACGGTGCGGACAATCGCCTCTTCACGGAACCGCGCTTCCCATGCAGGAACGAGTGGCGCATTGTCAATAACTTCGCGTGCTGCTTCAATACGTCCAATATTCGTAAGGATTTTTGAAGAAATCGTAAATTTCGGGGAATACATATCTCCCTTATAGCAGATAAATGCGGGAAATACTAGGGGATTAAGAGTTCCTTCATCGTCCGCGGAATTTGATTGGCAAGATCTGACGCATTAAAAAAGGGTCCAACCCTGCTATAGAGCGCGTCTCCTGCTTTTTTATTGATAAAACTTCCTGCAATGGCCGCTAAAAATGGGTCATTTTTACATGCCAATGCCGCAACCAGTCCGGCCAATACGTCTCCGGTCCCCCCCTTCGTCATGCCACTGTTGCCGCCAACGACCTCGCGACATTCAGCTGATGAGCACATAATATCTATTGGTCCCTTGAGAAGGATAATGCATTGGTATTCCCTTGCGAACTCTTCCACCTGTTTTTCTATAGTTTTATTCGTAATTCGTAAATCATAATTCTTCATTCTTGACGTAAGTCCTTCAAGCTCTCCATGGTGAGGGGTCAAAATTGCGTTTTTGGGAATGAGGGAAACATCCATCATCTGCAATGCTCCTGCGTCAATCACCCACTGCTTCTGCGGATATTTTGCCAATAAATAATTGGTTAAGGCCGCGGTCAGCAGCCCTTCATCATGAATCTGTTCTAGCTCTCGTAAACTACCAATGCGGGCTTGCCCTGAGGAGCGAAGCGACGAACGGGTCATGCCCGGGCCAATGAGAATGACGTCATCTTCTTCAATGTACGCATCAAGATCGCTTCGCGGCACCACAATACCATCACGGAATTCGCTTTTTATCTTCTCTACAAGCGTATTGTTTTCCGGCACAGATGAATAGTGAACAAGATCTACAATGCGGGAGGCAACGGTTAGTGCCCACAAACTTGCGGCATGAAAAAGATGCGAGCCGCCAATAATACAAAGCCTTCCGTTTTGCCCCTTGTGCGAAGTAGGCGGCGGAAGATACAGTTTTTTCAGATCGTCAACGGTTACTGATTTCATACCAGGTAGTGAAATTTCGACCTTTGCCTTATGCTGGCGAAATCTCGGTATCCTTTCTTTTTAAACAATATTTCTGTAATACCAGATAGCTTATTACTTGGCAAAGACTTAAGCATGTCGAAATTCTACTACCTGGATAAGTGAATGATAACACGATCACTGCCCCCAAGCATCCGTACACTTTCTTCATCGGCTGAAGTAATCACGGTTTGCTGTTTCGCTATAAGATCGAAAACCAGTTTTCTATGACCGCGATCCAGCTCTGAAAGAATATCATCCAACAGAAGAATGGGCCGTTCGCCGACTTGACCCTGAATAAAGGCGAGTTCTGCAAGCTTAAGCCACAACACTGCCAATCGCTGCTCTCCACGACTCCCAAACTTTGCTAGATTTCTATAACCGTTATAATCATTATAATTTTTATAATCGTTATATTTCGTAATCGTAAAATCATCTCTGTGTGGTCCTACTAAGGTCGCTTTGGCCGCAATTTCTTCTTCTTTATATTGCAGAAGCCTGCTTTCGGATATCACGCTTTTATCGTATTGAATTCTATAACTTTTATAATCTTTATAATCTTTATAACTATTATTGATAAAATCAATAAACGCGGATCGTTTATCGGTAATATATCCGCCGGCGCGGATCAAGAGCTGATCCCAAAACAAAAGCTGACCCCTGTGTGCAAATCCTTCCTTAATGCGCTCAAGAAGTGAATTCCTCTGCCGCAAGCCCCGTTCATAGGAAAGCAAGTTTCTCCGATATTCCCAATCTACCTGGATGAGCACACTGTCAAGATAGCGCCGGCGCAGACTTGGACTATCCGTCACAAGCTCCAAATGCTCCGGCCAAAAAAGAACAGTACGAAGATTCCCTAAAAAATCCACAAGCCTGCGAGGCACACCGTTAACCAGATACTTCTTCATCGGCGCTGCTTGTCCCCCGATAACACCTCCGGTCACCAGAGCTTCCAACTTCGTTTCATTCACCACCGCGCAAACCCGGGCTAAATCTTCGTTCCATCGGATCATTTCCCGATCACTATCTGCGCGAAAACTTTTGCCCGTTGCCAAAAAGACAATTCCCTCCAGAATATTGGTCTTCCCTACCGTATTGGGACCAATAATAAGTGTGACATAGGGAGAGAACTGAAACGTCTGCTTCTGATAACTGCGAAAATTTTGTAGACCAATAGAGGTCAGAATCATTGCTCTATTCTACCATGAGTGAAAAAATAGACGAAGTGAGCTGGTCTTTTTCGAGCACACTCCTGCGCAACTTACTACCCGCGATATTCGATTCTGAAGAAGAAAAAAGCCTGTTGGAGGGGTGCGCAAAAAAAGTATCAGCGAACGCAATAATTATTGAATAGTAGTTCCGACAAATGATTTGTCGTCGAGGGCTCGGCTGAGATTATCGAGGTTTTTGCCGTTAAGGATTTTAACCGTCACCCCTAACTCATCGGCAAGCTTGCTGGCGATGGGGTCAAATGGCACATTCATTCCCGGCGTCCATGTATCCCCAACCATAGCGCGGTACTTTCTCCAGGAAACGTCAACCAACGGCTTGGCATCAGAAAATTTGTTCGGATCCTTGTCATGCACTTGATCAACATTGGTCATATTAATTGCGGATTTGATGCCATAATCCTGACATATGGTAATTGCACAGTAATCGGTGCTCCACCCGGGTTTCCAACCAGCAGCAATTGCTATTGGTGCATCAATTTTGAGGATAATTTCGTAATGCTTAAGGATGCGTGGATCGGCAATATCTTGAAAGATCGTTCTGACCATCTGTGCATTGAGGCGGGTGGCATGAATTCCTAACCAATCGAGGTCTACGTCTTCAATCTTCTGTTTTCGCACCACGCGCGCTGCCTCTTGATAGTGGCGCGTGGTAGCTCCACCTCCCACCACAATAAAAAATCTCCTCTTTTTGGAGGAGACTTTGTTTCGGATAAAGGTATTAAAATCTGATAAAAATTGGGTATCAATGCCGCCGTTGGGAACAACAAGCGATCCGCCGAGCGAGAGGACAAACGTGTTTTTGTCGAAACTCATAAATACTGCTTCACCAAAAAGCGCACCCCTATTGCGCTTTATAGGTATTGTACCAAAAGCAATCTATTTGTCAAGGAAATGAGGTTGTGCTATACTCACCCCAATAGAAAGAACAAAGACTATGACAAACAGTCCCGAAGCTATCTCTTGCCTCGCCCAAGACGGCGAAAATGACACACCGCCAATAATCTCCCAGCATTTTCTTGAGGCCATGCGCCACCAAAGTGATCCTCAGTACAGGATTATTTTTTCCCACGATGAGGTGGAAACTATGCGGCAAGAAGGCATTGATCCTCGCGCGGCGCGGATGTCGCTTGAGCGCCTCACGGGCAAACCAGTAATCCTCATTGGGGAAGAGTCGTAATGTTCCCGTAGTGAGGTCTGGCATTCTCTTTCATCAGGAAAAACCAGAAAGCATGCATTTATTTTAATGAGATTAGTTGTAATTGATCCTGAAGTAACACTGCAGCATCCCGCACGGCAGCAAAATAATCCCTCTTCCCTTCACCGGCAAAAATAATACCACGGGAACTATTTACTAGGAGTCGTTTTCCGTCTTTTCCAAAAACACCGATAATATCTTCTGCTTTTCCGCCTTGGGCGCCGATTCCAGCAGTCAAAATGACCATGTTGTTACCCACTATCTGCCGAACCCGCCGAAGTTGTTTTGGATAAGTTGCACCGGCTTCTACAAAAATATTGCCGTTGGCATTCCATGATTTCACCACATGCTCCGTTACCTCTTCATACAGGTGCTTTCCATTGGCCAATTCTAGATCTTGAAATTCGGCTGCTGTGGGATTGCTGTCGTGGACAAAGATACAAACCCCCAAGGATGGATCATTTAAGAGATCCTTTACTGTGTCAAACCCAAACCATGGAGTTATCATGATGCAGTCAAATCCTAACCAATCAACTATTTCTTGCCTTAGCATTTTTACTGATTCTCCCATTTCCGAACGCTTGCAATCGGCTAGGATTGGAATGTCTACATAGTGGGCTTTGAGATAGTGATTCGTCTGTCGTAACCCCTCTAATCCTTCGGCCCCAAATCCTGCGTAAAAGGCTATGTTTATTTTATATGCTACAGCTACATGATGGGTGGCGAGAATAACATTCTTATTGAAG
>JACPFZ010000033.1 GCA_016182725.1 Candidatus Gottesmanbacteria bacterium | reverse complement strand
AAGGATCTACCGGTGCGACTCTTCTTCTCAATAACGGAAGACAAGTGGATTTACGGGTGCAAAAGCCGGAAGCATACGGGGCTATGCTTCAATACTTCACTGGAAGCAAGAATCACAATATTAAGCTTCGCTCATACGCACAGACCCATGGGTTGAGCCTGAACGAATATGGCATTAAAGAGGTCAAAACAGGGAAAATGGATGAATTTAGCTCGGAAGAGGCATTCTATAAGGCTCTGAAGATGGCCTACATTCCGCCGGAGCTTCGAGAGGATAAGGGGGAAATTGAAGTGGCCCTAAAAAGCTCAGAAGCTTTTCAGGGTAAACTTGGGGGATTGCCGAAGCTTGTTGAACTTTCGGATATCAAAGGAGATCTCCACATGCACACGGATTACGATTTCCCGGCATCGCACGACATTGGAGCAAGTCCGGTCAAGGAACACCTCGATAAGGCAGTGCGTTTTGGCTACGAATACATCGGCGTCAGCGATCACAATCCCAGCATGTCTACATTATCAAAAAAGCAGATCATTTCTGTGATGGAAAAAAGGAAAGAATGGTATGAACAACAATTTTACTCATGGAAAGAACGCGTGAAAAAACGAGTACATTTATTCATCATGTGTGAAGTAGATATACTCCCCGATGGAAAGCTCGCGTTGCCTGAGGAGGCGTTTGCCTATGTCGATGCCGTTATCATATCTCTTCACTCCAGTTTTACTCAAGCGCGAGCAATGATAACAAAACGCATTCTTGCAGGACTTACGGCGCATCCGAAAGTGCGTATTTTTGGACATCCTACCGGTAGGCTCTTGACCAAACGAGAAGGGGTAGATGCCAATTGGCCAGAAATATTTGCCGTGTGCAAAAGGCACGATATCGCACTTGAAATTAACGCATATCCGGATCGCTTGGATCTTCCCGATGACCTCGTATATGAAGCGCGTGAGGCAGGCGTGCGATTTTGCATAAATACCGATTCCCACGTGATTGATCAGATGGATGTGATGCGCTACGGTGTGTCGGTTGCCCGCCGTGGATGGGCAACCAAACATGACATTGTGAACTGTTTGGGGTATAATGAATTTAAAGATTGGTTATTGCCCGCTTGAGCTTAGACGGCGGGTGCAAGGAGGGTGAAATTATGAGTCCACTACTTGTTATCGGCGCTATTCTCCTTCTTCTTATTATCTACGTCTGGAGCCTCTATAATGGGCTCGTTTCTCTGAAAGCGCAGATTGAGGAAGCATGGAGTCAAATTGACGTGCAGCTCAAACGCCGTGCAGACCTTATCCCCAATCTTATCGAAACCGTAAAAGGGTACGCCAAGCATGAAAAGGGGATTCTGACTGCGGTTACCCAGGCGCACAAGGCGATGCTTGCAGCAAGAGGCATGGATTCTAAAGCGCAAGCAAGCGACGTGCTTTCGGGAGCATTAGGGAAACTTTTGGCTCTTGCAGAAAACTATCCCCAGCTTAAGGCGAATGAAAATTTTGTCCAGCTCCAAAAGGAACTTTCCGATACCGAAGATAAGGTGGCGTATGCCCGGCAGTATTACAACAATTCAGTTATGGAATTTAACGTTAAGATCCGGACGTTTCCCAATACGCTCCTCAACGAACGTTTAGGATTTCATGAGAAAGAATTCTTCGGTGCAACGGAAGAAGAACGCAAAAACGTAAAAGTGGATTTCTCCTGATGCCAACGTGTAAAAAAGCTTAGCTTTGTCGTCAAAGCTAAGCTTTAAACTCAAGAAGTCGAGGTTTCTATGACGATAACTTCCCAAGTCAATTCTAATAAAACCAAAACGTACGTCTTTATGACGGGATACGTGGTGTTTGTCGTTTTGGTCGGGTACATCCTTGGCCAGGCGCTGGGGTATGGTAATTCCTGGTTATGGATTGCTGTTTTATTTTCGGTCATTTCCAGTTTTGCGAGCTACTACTGGGGAGACAAAATGGTCCTTGCTATGTCTGGCGCTCGGCCAGCAGACAGAAAGCGACACTTTGACTTTTTCACGGTTGCAGAAAATCTCGCAATTGCAGCTGGTATTCCCAAACCGAAACTCTATGTCATTGACGACACTGCCATGAATGCGTTTGCCACCGGCCGAGACCCTGCGCATGCCGTGGTTTGTGCAACAACTGGCATTCTCAATCGATTAGAGCGCCGAGAGCTGGAAGGAGTCATTGCCCACGAACTTTCTCATATCAGAAACTATGACACGCGGCTTCTGGCGGTGATTGCTGTTCTTGTGGGTACGGTTGCATTTTTAGCTGATATGTTTATGCGAAGCCTTTGGTGGGGAGGAGGAAGGCGGGATCGTGATGATGATCGAAATACAGGTCAACTCCTTATCGTTGTGGGCATTGTGCTTGCGATTGTTTCGCCCATCATTGCGATGTTTATTCAGCTTGCAGTATCACGGAAGCGGGAATTTCTCGCTGATGCGTCAGGCGCCTACCTTACGCGCTACCCAGAAGGTCTTGCGCGCGCACTGGAAAAATTAAAAAAAGACCATGAAGTATTGGAAGCCGCCACCAATGCCACTGCCCATCTTTACATCACCAACCCATTCAAGGGGAAACAATTTCATGCATGGTTTTCTTCGCTTTTCGATACCCACCCACCCATTGACGAACGCATAAAGATTTTGCGTTCGATGTGACGCATCCATGTTCCAAATAGCAATTTTTGCTGGAAAATTAGTTTGTCTTATTAGTAAAACTTTGAGACTGGGTGCGGGGGCGACATGGCCGGGGGAGATTGCGCTTCGACTCGATCCAGCTATCCTTCAAAAATTTAGTAAGCAGCAAAAGAACATTATCCTCATTGCGGGAACAAATGGGAAAACAACGACGGTCAAAATGGTTGAGACGATTTTGAGGTACAAAGGGCTTTCGGTGCAGCATAACGCAAGCGGCGCAAACCTTAATAATGGTCTGGTTTCTGCATTTCTTACCGATGCTGGATGGAATGGGCGACTCACCTCCGATTATTTTATTTTTGAAGTTGACGAGGCAACTTTGCCAAACATTCTTAAAACACTCATGCCGAACATTATTGTTCTCACTAATCTTTTTCGTGATCAACTAGACCGGTATGGAGAAGTAGATGTGATTGCAGAAAAATGGCAGGAGGCACTTTTGAAGCTCGATACCGGGAATCAAAGTATCAAAATGCATCAAACGGTGGTTATCATTAACGCTGATGATCCGCATGTAGTGCTTGTCGGAGAAAAACTTGCCACAACAGTTAAATACTTTGGTCTTGAGGATGCATCATTGTTTCTTCCGAACATGCAGCATGCGACGGATACCATTTACTGTCCGCGGTGCGGGAGTCGTTTAACTTTTGGCGGAGTAT
Source organism: Candidatus Gottesmanbacteria bacterium (assembly GCA_016182725.1). Taxonomy (GTDB): domain Bacteria; phylum Patescibacteriota; class Microgenomatia; order UBA10105; family UBA927; genus JACPFZ01. The sequence goes on along the minus strand of JACPFZ010000033.1, from coordinate 23,695 downwards.
ATTTTTCTCATTTGGGTAAATGGGCATGCGGCAAGTGTAGACTTACTCATCCACGAGTTGACGTAATAAGTCGCGATTTTCCTTCGCCGATTGAGGGGGTATATAACCGCTACAATACATTAGCAGCAGCGATGGTGGCGAAAGAAGTGGAGATTTCCGATCATGACATAAGAGAGGCGCTCAAAAACTTTACTCCTGCATTCGGTCGAATGGAAGAGATTGACGCAGAGGGTAAACGAGTAAAAATTTTATTGTCCAAAAATCCCACTGGATTTAACGAGTCATTGCGTACAGTCTTATCCTCAAAACAAAAGGGTCCAATTCTTTTAGTATTGAATGACCGCATTCCTGATGGCACGGATGTGAGCTGGATTTGGGATGTGGATTTTGAAACCCTTAAAAATTATAAGGAAAAAATATTTGTTTGTGGTGATCGTCAGTATGATTTAGGACTTCGCCTAAAGTATGTAGGAACGGCTTTCAACATGCACGGAAATTTAGAAGAAGCGCTTCAGAAAGCTCTGAAAGAAACACAAAAAGATCAAATGTTATGGATTTTGCCGACGTATTCCGCCATGCTGGACGTACGAAAGATTTTAACCGGAAAGAAAATACTGTAATTTCATAAGGCGTCCCCTTGCAGAACCGCAAGGGGACGCCTTGAAGAACTTTATGAACTTTAAACTAGTAGTCGGCTGGTTGTATCCGGAACTCATGAGCACCTATGGAGATCGGGGGAATATTATCGTGCTTACCAAGCGGTGCGAGTGGCGAGGGATTGGAGTAGACATTCAGATGATAGATTTTAAGACAGTAAGAAAAAACATTGAGTCCTGTAATGTTATCTTCGGTGGTGGATCGCAGGATCGGCAGCAAGGGATTGTCATTGACGACTTGCGAACGAAGAAAGGACCAGTACTCAAAGAGCTATTTGAGAAAGGTGTGCCTGGGTTATTTGTCTGTGGCGCGCCGCAGCTTCTTGGTCATTATTACATGACCGGTGACGGAAAAGTCCTTGAGGGCTTAGGAATTTTTGATATGGAGAGTAAACATTTTGGCAAATCAAAACCGCGATGTATCGGAAACACCATAGCAGAAATCGAGGCAGGGTTTAGGGTTCAGGGATTAGGGTACAGAAAGACCGTTGTCGGTTTTGAGAATCATGGAGGGCGGACGTACTTAGGTGCGGGAGTTAAACCGTTTGCTAAAGTCATGAAAGGTTGCGGAAACAATGGGGAAGACGGGACGGAAGGAGCGGTTTACAAAAACTGCATCGCGTGTTATTCTCATGGCCCATTTTTGCCAAAAAATCCGCACATAGCTGACTGGCTTATCAGCAAAGCGTTGGAGGTAAAATATAAAAAGAAGATTCTCCTTAAACAACTCGATGACGCCCTCGAATGGCAAGCGCACGAGTTCATGCTATAATGATGAATAAATGAAAACAAAGAAATTTACTCCTAAAGATGTTGCGAAGATTGCCAAACTCGCCCGCATTCCTGTTACTTTACAAGAAGAAAAACAACTTGCCGATGGATTTAATGCCACCATGAACGTCGTTGATCAACTGTTCAAAGTTGACGTAGGCAATGTTGAGCCGACGAGTCATGTGACGGGATCAATGAATGTTTTTCGAGAAGATGACGTAGATGTGACTCGAACGTTCACACAAGAACAAGCACTTCTCAATGCCAAACGTACCCACAACGGTTTTTTTGTGGTAGATCACCTACTTGAAGAATGAAACTGAATACGTTAACTCTCACCAATGCGCTCGCACTTCTCAAAAAGAAAGAAATTTCCCTTGAGGAATTGTATCGGGATATTGAGAAAGCAATCGAAGAGAAAAATAATGAACTGAATATTTATCTCACTGTCGATAAGGAAGCTATGAAGAAGGCCCGTCAAGCACAAGAATTGCCTCTTGGTGGTTTGCCCATAGCAGTGAAAGATAATTTTCTTACCATCGGATTACCAACGACGGCCTCGTCTAACGTCCTTGACGGATTTATGCCGCCGTATGAATCCACAGTGACGAAACGACTGAAAGAGTCAGGAGGTGTCGTGATTGGCAAAACGAATATGGATGCCTGGGCGCACGGCAGTAGCACGGAAACATCGGATTTCGGTCCGACCAAAAATCCGCGCAATCTTAAACACTTACCCGGGGGTTCTTCAGGGGGAAGTGCTGCGGCAGTGGCAGCTGACATGTGCATTGCTGCTATTGGATCGGAAACTGCTGGTTCGATCCGGCAGCCTGCTGCATGGTGTGGTGTCGTGGGACTTAAGCCAACGTATGGTAGAGTGAGTCGCGCTGGCGTGGTGGCGATGGGATCATCGCTTGACTGTCCCGGGCCAATCGGAAAAACAGTTGAAGACTGTGCTGTGCTTTTGCATGTTATCGCAGGGAAAGATGAATACGATGGGACGACATCATCACAAACTGCTCCTCGTTATCAAAAGAATCTCAAAGATGGAGTTAAAGGAATGCGTATCGGGTTGTGTTACACAGATCATCCAAAACTTGTGGGTACTCCGGTGGACGTTGCAATGCGAGAAGCGGGGAAGGTTTTTGAACGACTAGGAGCAAAAGTTGAATTGGTAAAACTTTCCAAGAGTGTAAAGCCGAACACAATTCTTACTCCAGATTATGCAATTGGCCTGTATACGATAGTCCAACGCGGCGAAGTGAGTAGTAATCTTGCTCGATATGATGGAATCCGATATGGTGAAGACCGATCTCATTTTGGCGAGGAAGCAAAACGTCGAATTGCACTCGGTACATTTATTTTGTCCAAGGGGTATGCCGATAAGTATTATGTCCATGCACAGAAAGTTCGGAGTCTTTACATTCAAAATTTTAAAGAATTGTTTGAAACGTACGATGTGCTTGTTTCCTCTCCCTCACCTGGATTTGCTTTGCCCATCGGAGCAAGTGCGGGGGATCCAATGTTTGGAGAATTGCAAGATATGTTAGTTGAGCCAAGCAGTCTTGCCGGACTTCCCGGGATAAGTATTCCCTGTTTTCGTGATCCGGAAACGAATTTGTATCTCGGACTCAATATTATGGCAAATCACTGGCAGGAAGAAAAAATGTTTGCAGTAGCATATACATTTGAACAAAATATTCGTTGGGATCCTTAGGTGTCAAGCTATTCCACACCGGGTGTGGGTAGTGGGTAAAGATATATGATGGGGAAATACGAACCGATTATTGGACTTGAAATTCATGTGGAGCTGGCGACTGCTTCAAAAATGTTTTGCGGGTGCAAAAACGACCCCTTTTTTGCATCTGACCCAAATATCTATACGTGTCCAGTGTGTTTAGGTATGCCGGGGGGACTACCGGTTCCTAATAAAAAAGCAGTAGAATTTTATCCTGATTTGCCAAAGGGATATCAAATTTCCCAATACGATAAGCCTCTCGCGATCCATGGATCGCTCGAAATATTCAATTATCCAATAAACCAATCAACAAATAATCAAATAAAAGAGAAAATACGAATACGACGAGTACATATTGAGGAAGATACGGGAAAGTTGATTCATGCAACCATTGAAGGAAAGCGAGTTTCCCTTGTGGATTTTAATCGAAGCGGTGTGCCACTTGTCGAAGTTGTTACGGAACCAGACTTTAGAACGGTTGAGGAAGTCGATCAATTTTTGAAAAAACTTCAACAAATCATTCGCTATTTAAGTATTTCTGGTGCAGACATGGAAAAAGGGAGCATGCGGCTCGAGCCATCAATTTCAATACTACCAATAACAAATACTACCAATAATCCAATAATCCAATACCCAACGTATCGCGTTGAACTTAAAAATATTAATTCTTTTCGGTTTGCGAGAAAAGCTATTGAATACGAAATAGAACGGCAAACCGCGATGCTTGATCGCGGTGAGCAGCCGATCCAGCAAACACGAGGATGGAGTGAGGATAAAGGTGTAACCCTGCCTCAACGCGCTAAAGAAGAAGCGCAAGATTACCGATATTTTCCGGAGCCGGATATACCGCCGATGCGATGGGAGAAATCTCAAATTTCAAAACTCAAATCTCAAATTCCAGAGTTGCCGGATCAAAAAAAAGAGCGATTTATGAAAACCTATGGTCTATCGGATTATGATAGCGATCTTATTACGGAAACACGGAAGCTTGCTGATTATTTTGAAGAAGCAGTAAAAGTTGCCGAATCCACGCTTGATACCGGGAATCAACATATCAAACAACATCATATTTCTCCAAAAAAGATCGCTAATTGGATGATCAATAAACAGCCGGACATTGATGCCATCCTTCCATCGCAGCTCGTGCAGGATATCCGGGCGGCTTCACTCGTGGTTGACGTATCCATTGATGAAATCACTGGTGCAATAGAACAGGTGGTACGCGAACAATCGAAGGCCATGAGTGATTATCAAAAAGGAAAAGAGCAAGCGCTTATGTTTTTACTTGGACAAGTGATTAAAGAATTAAAGGGAAAAGGAGATAAACAAATCATCACAGAGAAACTAAAAGAGAAACTTGCTTTGTATGGCCGCTAATTTTGTCCACCTTCATGTCCATAGTGAGTATTCTCTCCTTGATGGTTTAGGAAAGCTCAACGACCTTATTGCCCGCGCAAAATCGTACGGGATGGATAGCCTTGCCATCACGGATCACGGCGCCATGTACGGAAGTTTTAAGTTTTACCTCAAAGCAAAATCCGCTGGAATGAAGCCGATCATCGGCGTGGAAACGTATGTAGCCCGACGCAGTCGGTTTGAAAAGCAGGCAAAAATTGATACCGACCCGTATCACCTCGTCCTTCTTGCAAAAAATGAAACCGGCTATAAAAATTTGATGAAGCTTGTGACCCATGCGCATTTGGAGGGGTATTATTATCGCCCGCGCATTGACTTTGAACTCCTGAAAGAGCATAAAGACGGGCTTATTTGCTTATCTGCATGTCTACAGGGACAGGTGCCGTCACTACTTCGAGAAGGAAAAGAAGACGAAGCAGAAGAAGTAGCTTTGGCCTACAGTAAACTTTTTGGTCCCGATCATTACTATTTGGAGTTGCAGCGGCATCCGGCTATCCCTGACTGCGACCAGGTCAATGAAAAACTCGTGGTACTTTCGAGAAAACTCGGATTACCTCTGGTTGCTACCAATGACATTCATTATGTGGATGCTAGCGATAGCGAGGCGCAGGAAATTCTTCTGTGTGTGCAAACACAACACACGATTATTGAAAAAGATCGTCCGCTTTCCATGATCGGTTCACCGGATTTTTATATGCGGTCCCCCGATGAAATGCAGTCGCTGTTTGTCCAGTATCCGGAAGCCATCGCAAATACCGTCAAAATTGCCGATATGTGCGAGATTACTCTCTCCGTGGGCAAGTGGATTTTACCGCAGTATCCGATTCCCGACAGCTCCACTCCCAATGAGTATCTGGAGCATATGGTTGAGGAGCGGATAAAAAATCGTTACCCCACCATGACTTTAGACGTTCAAAAACGCATGATCTATGAATTGGACATCATCAAAAAGAAAGGGTACGCTACTTACTTTCTCATTGTTGCCGATTTTGTAAACTGGGCCAAAGATCACGGAATAGCTGTGGGGCCCGGACGGGGATCTGCCGCCGGTTCTGTTATTTCCTATATATTAGGCATTACCGGTATTGATCCTTTTTTCTTTAACCTCCCCTTTGAGCGGTTTTTGAATCCTTTCCGTCCGACGCCTCCGGATATTGATCTGGATTTTGCTGATGACCGTCGGGATGAAGTCATTGCGTATGTGACGGAAAAATACGGATCGGACAAAGTTGCGCAGATTATTACGTTCGGTACCATGGAGGCCCGAGGAGCAGTCCGCGATGCGGGTCGTGCATTGGGCATGCCGTATGCAGGGCCGGATCGGATTTCTAAAATGATTCCTCCGGGATTTCAAGGATCACCAATGACGATTGATAAAGCATTGGATCAATCGGCAGAACTTTCGCTTGCCTACCGGAGCGAGCCCGAAACCAAGCGACTCCTCGATGTTGCCAAAAAACTCGAAGGGGTTGCGCGGCACGCCTCGGTGCATGCTGCGGGGGTTGTGATTGCTGATAAGCCACTGGTTAACTATACACCGCTTCAGAAAGAAGCACGGGGCGAAAAGATTGTCACCCAGTATGACATGTACACTGTGGGTGAAGATGGCGTGGGGCTTCTGAAAATGGATTTTCTGGGACTGCGAAACTTAACGATCATGTCGCAGGCCTTGGAATTTATCCGTTCCACCCAGGGCATTGTTGTCAATCTCCAAACCATCCCACTTGATGATAAAAAAACATATGACATGCTCTCACAGGGAGAAACGACGGGAATTTTCCAGCTTGAATCTTCAGGCATGCGCCGATATATAAAAGAATTAAAACCGACCAATGTGTTTGATCTTATGGCGATGGTTGCGTTGTTTCGTCCAGGTCCCATGGCGGTAATTCCCGAATTTATTGAACGCAAGCATCATCCTGATCGTATTGTGTATCCTGATCCCCGGCTGAAAGATGTGCTTGCCCAATCGTATGGGATCATTTGTTATCAAGATGACGTGCTTCTTACTGCAATCACCGTTGCTGGATATTCGTGGGAAGAGGCGGATAAGCTACGCAAGGCTGTCGGCAAAAAGATTCCCACAGAAATGAAAAAGCAGCAGGAAAAATTCATTAAAGGATGCGTTGCTAATGGGCTTTCTCAAAAAAAAGCAGAAGAGATATTTCATCTTATTGAGCCGTTTGCCGGGTATGGATTTAACAAAGCACATGCCGCCTGTTATGCCATGATAGCCTATCAGACGGCGTATTTGAAAGCCAACTATCCGGTTGAATACATGACTGCCGTGCTCACTGCTGAATCGCGCGCCAATACCGGCCCTGCCCGGGATGAAAAAATCAGCATGATCGCCAGCGAATGCCGGCGGATGGGTATTGTCCTCTTGCCTCCGGATATTAATGCGTCCGATGTGGAATTTACCATAGAAAAGGGACAGATCAGGTTTGGGCTTTCTGCGATTAAGAATGTGGGAACGGCTGCTATTGAAAGCATTCTGACGAGGAGAACCATCGACGGTCCGTTTCAAACGTTGGCTGATCTCATCTATCGGGTGGACACCAGCAAAGTAAACCGGAAAACATTTGAGAGTCTGATGAAAGCGGGTGCGTGCGATACATTCGGCAAACGGTCAAGCCAGCTTACTGCTATTTCTGCTCTCCTTGAGGAAGCGCACAAGCAGAAAAAGAGTGTGGCTAGTGGTCAAGCGAGTCTTTTCGACGGCGATGAAGTGTCCGCGATGCCGCAAACTTCAATACCTCTCCCTGATGTACCGGAACTTTCGCGGCCGCAGCTTCTCGCGTTTGAAAAGGAGCTCTTAGGGTTTTATCTGACGAGTCATCCCTTAGAGGGTAAAACCGCTGTACTAGCGGATTACGGATGTACACCACTCAAACAGATTACGACAAAAGACGTCGGCAGTCGGGTGACGGTGGGCGGTATGGTGAATTCGGTCAAGCGAATTACCACAAAGGCCGCCAGTCATGAGATGGCCTTTGTGAAGCTCGAGGATGCTACTGCTAGCCTCGAACTCGTCATTTTTCCCAAGTTATATGCCAGATCTACCGGGATCTGGCAAAAAAATTCAGTAGTTGTGGTGAGTGGAAAGGTTGACGAAAAAGATGATCGCTTAACCATTTTGGCCGATGATGTCAAGCCGATTGCATCTACATAAGCAACGTTGACGTTGTCCATAGAGTTTTGTACAATAAATAAAGATGAAGGATGGAGCAAGGGAGCGGTTTGATGTCGTCATGTCCAGCGAAACGACCCAGTTCCGGCGCAAACAGGAACCAGAAAAGAAAGACGGATCCGACGCGTGGTATTATTTGGGCTTAGTAGGACAGATTGGGTTTGCCATCGCGTTGCCCATTGCAGCAGGAGGTATCGGTGGGGCATACATCGATACATGGTTAGGTACGCAACCGAGAGCAACGCTTCTGCTTTTGTTGCTTGGTGTTGTTGTTTCGTTGGTCGGTTTTTTTAGCGTCATAAAAGAAGTGAGTCGTAACCCTAAAAATTTCTGAAACACGAAGTGTTTGCTTCGCAAACCAAAAATTTTCAGGGTAAACGAACTTATTAACCATGCCACATATTTCGCTTGCTGCTGAGAAGATAGGTATTCTATTCGGTTTTCCGATTTCCAATAGCTTACTTACCACATGGCTGGTCATGGGTATATTAGCTCTTTTTTCCCTATTGGCAACACGAAATTTGAGCTTGGTGCCATCGCCTATTCAATCAGTTGCAGAGCTTGTGGTGGGTGGCTTATACAGTTTTTTTTCCGGCGTGGCAGGAAAATCGCATATTCGACTCTTCTTTCCGCTCATTGCGTCACTTTTCCTTTTCATTATTATCGCAAACTGGTTTGGACTCCTGCCGGGGGTAGGAACGGTTGGGTTTTTTAGACACGAGGAATTCGTGCCGATCCTGCGAGGAGCAACAGCGGATCTTAATACCACACTTGCTCTTGCGGTGACGGCCGTGGTAGCCATCCAGTATTTTGGATTTAAGACCGTTGGTAGTCACTACACGATGCGATTTGTCAACCTGAAAAATCCTATCTCTTTCTTTTTGGGAATTTTGGAAATCATATCCGAGGTTTCTAAAATTGTTTCGTTTGCCTTCCGGTTGTTTGGAAATATCTTTGCGGGCGAAGTACTGCTGACCGTGATTGCGTTTCTGGTGCCGTTTATCGTTCCTCTTCCATTTTTGATGCTCGAAATCTTTGTCGGCTTTATACAGGCATTAGTGTTTTCGATGTTGACGGCGGTGTTTTTGAATGTCGCCGTGTCGCACGGAGGGGGTGAATCACATGGATGAAGCATCTATTAAATTAATCATGACTGGACTTACCATTGCATTAGGGGGAGCAATGCCAGCACTTGGTATTGGGTTGTTATCCGCAAAAGCCATGGAAGCTATTGGAAGAAATCCGGAAGCAGCAGACAGCATTCGTACCACCATGGTTTTGGGATTAGCATTTGCGGAAGCTATTGCTATTTACGCGTTAGTTGCCGGACTCATTATTAGGTTCGTGTAAAAAAAGAATATGGAACAATTAGGCATAGAACCAACGTTGTTATTGGCACAAATTATTAATTTTTCCATCATTGTTTTTGTGCTGACCAGGCTTTTGTATAAGCCGATTCTGGGGATTTTGGAAAAACGCAAAAAAGAAATAGAAGAAAGCCTTGCTCGTGCCGAAAAGCTAAAGCGGGAAGAGGAAAAATTCAAGCAAAAAGGAGAAAAACTGCTTGATGAAGCCAGACGCGAAGGGAGAAAAATTTTAGAAGAAGCAAAAAAGCAAGGAAAGCTTGCCGAGAAAGAAATTATAGCGGAGGCGCACAACGAGGCTTCCGATATTGTCAAAAAGGGAAAAACAGAAGTTGTGCGTATGGAGGAGGAGATGGAGAAAGGCGTACGGCAGCAAGCGGTGACTTTGGCTATTGCTATGGCAAAACGCCTCCTTACCGCAGTGCTCTCGGAAAAAGATCAGCACCGAGTGATTTCCGAACAGCTCAAAGAGTTAGAAAAAGTGGTGGAGTAATCGTATGAAGATGTCGTCTGATGCACGAGGATTTATTGAGGGAATTACGGAGTATATCCAAAAGGGAGAGAAGCAGTCGGTTCTTCCCAAAGTGCAGGAGCTGTTGGGGAAAGTGGCCACACAGGCGCAAAAAGAAACAGTTGCGAAAGTGACCAGCAGTGCCCCGTTGACCATGGAGGAAGAAAAGATGATTCACCAGTTGCTCTATCAGTTGATCAGGCACTCAGTAACGCTGGAAAAGAATATTGACAAGACACTTATTGCAGGAATACAGATTGCAATCGGCGACTGGGTGGTAGACACCAGCCTGAAGAGTCAGTTGGAACAGATGGGAAAGGAAATTTCGCAATGAAGAGTGACCTGTCAAAAGCGGTAGCAGAAGAACTTATTAAAAAAATTGAGCGCTTTCGGCCGGAAGCGGCAGCCCGGCAAGTCGGTCATGTGCTTTCAGTTTCTGACGGCGCTACGCGTATAAGCGGTCTTCCCGAAGTGAGTTACCAGGAGCAAATCATATTTTCTTCCGGAGTTTCGGGAGTTGCTATCAATCTGGAAGAGGATGTCATCGGCGCCATTGTTTTGGGTGATTATGTGGGTATAAAGGAAGGAGACGAAGTACGGGGCACCGGAGAGCTTTTATCTATTGCCGTAGGTGATGGGTTTTTAGGCCGCGTGGTGAATCCCCTTGGTGAATCTGTAGACGGGAAAGGACCGATTGCCTCCAAAAAAAAGTACCCTTTGGAAAAAATTGCGCCGAATGTGACGGAACGCCAGCCGGTATCAACTCCTCTCCAAACCGGTATCAAAGCCATTGACGCCATGATTCCCATAGGCCGCGGTCAACGCGAACTTATTATCGGAGACCGCAATACCGGAAAAACCGCTATTGCCATCGATACGATCATTAATCAAAAGAAGGAAAACGTTATTTGCATCTACGTTGCCATCGGGCAAAAAACCTCACGGATTGCCCATGTCGTTTCCGATTTAGCCAAGTATAAAGCGCTTGACCACACCATTGTTGTTTCCGCAACAGCAAGCGATCCTGCAAGCTTTCAATACTTGGCTCCCTATGCTGGGTGTGCCCTCGGTGAATACTTCATGGATCAGGGAAAAGATGTCCTTGTGGTCTATGATGACCTTACCAAGCACGCATGGGCGTACCGGCAGATTTCCCTTATCCTTCGAAGGCCCTCAGGACGGGAAGCATACCCAGGCGATGTGTTTTATCTTCATAGCCGTCTATTGGAACGCGCGTGCCGGCTGGACGGCGCGCACGGCGGTGGAAGTATCACTGCTCTCCCGATTATCGAAACCCAGGCAAATGATGTATCGGCGTATATCCCCACCAACGTGATTTCCATTACAGACGGACAACTGTTTTTGGAATCTGACCTTTTTTATGCCGGCCAGCGGCCGGCACTCAATGTCGGCACCTCGGTTTCCCGTGTCGGAAGTGCCGCACAAATTAAGGCGATGAAAAAAGTAGCTGGGAGTTTGAAACTGGACCTTGCGCAGTATCGGGAGCTTGCGGCATTTGCCCAATTTTCATCGGATCTGGATACGGCCACAAAAAAACAGGTTGATCGGGGAGCGCGCATGATCGAGCTTCTCAAACAAGGGCAATATGCACCAATTCCGGTCGAGATCCAGGTTGCCGTCATCTGGGCCGGAGTAAAGGGATATCTTGATGATGTACCGGTAGCGAAAGTTTCTGAATTCGAAGCAAAATTCCGTGAATTTCTTGAAATCTCCCAAATCAAATTATTGCAAGAAATCACAAAAGAACGCACGATGACACCGGATATCGAAAAAAAGCTCATACAGGCAGTAGAAGAGTTTAAAAAGACGTTTAAGAAAGATTAACATGGCCAACATAAGACTCATTAAACGGCGAATTACATCGGCAAAAAATATTGCACAAATAACCCGCGCAATGGAGTTGGTTGCTGCGTCTAAAATGAAAAAGGCCCAGGCCCAGGCCATCACAGGTAAGCTCTATGCGCAGAAAATTTATGATATGGTGATGCTACTCGCTGCAAAAGTTGACGCCCACGCACACCCGCTTCTTAGCAAACCAAAGACAGTAACAGGAAAACGATTAGTCATCCTTATTTCTACAAACAAAGGTCTTTGCGGCGGTTTAAATACAAATCTTTTCCGATTTACGCTGCGCGAATACGGCAGTCGATCATCACATGATTTTGTTGCCCTAGGAAAGAAAGGTGCCCTGTTTTTGGTCCGGACGGGAAATGCAATCACCGCTGATTTTTCTCGTGAAATACCGTTTACCAACGTGGTACCAGCAGTGACCGAGCTTGCGGCTTCAGAATTTATAAAGGGCTCCTATGAGGGAGTAGACCTGGTGTACAACGAATTTGTATCGGCTTTTAAACAGGTGCCGCGAAAGAAAATTATTCTGCCCCTGACCATCGAAACAGGAATGCTTCAGAAGGAAAAAGAAATAGGTGAATTTCTCATTGAACCAAGCGTCAGTGAAGTATTTGATGCACTTCTTCCGCACTACGTCGAAAATCAAATCCGTGATGCAATTTTGCAGGCGGAAGCGAGCGAACATTCTGCTCGGATGATTGCTATGAGAAACGCGACGGACAATGCTCTATCGTTTATGCAGGAACTTACCCTTGTGTATAATAAAGCACGTCAGGAGAAAATTACGTACGAAATTTCTGATATGGTTACCGCACGGCTCGCGGTGGAATAACCAGGTAGTGAAACTTCAGAAAAGTATATTCTTTTCTGATTACTAAACTGGGTTACTTGAAATTAAAATAAATTAGACAAATGAAATACGGTGGGTTTTACGGGAAAAGAATATACTTTTAGTTTTATGAAGCAAAACGCAGTGCTAACTAGTTTATATGTAAAGGAGGGAACCTTCTCCATCGCAGAGTAAAAGAATAGTTCTACTCTCTGCGTTTTGCCTGAAGTTCTACTACCTGGATGAAACAACTAAAAGGAACGATCGTACAGGTTATAGGCGCAGTCGTTGACGTGCAGTTTGAAAGTGGAGTGCCGGCAATGTATGAGGCACTTCATACCAAAAGTCAGTTTACGCAGTCCAAAATTTTGGTTTTGGAAGTTGCCAGTGACTTGGGAGATACCCGCGTGCGTGCGGTTGCATTAGGACCGACGGATGGCCTCAAGCGCGGCGATGAAGTAGTGGCAACTGGCGCCGCCATTTCCGTTCCCGTCGGCAAAAAAACACTGGGACGTATGTTTACCGTGGTAGGCGATACCATTGACGGGAAAGGGGCGATGACTGGGGTCGAAAAACATCCAATCCATCGCCTGAGTCCTCCATTGACCGAGCAAAGTACCAAGATGGAGGTTTTGGAGACCGGCATTAAAGTTATTGACCTTGTTGCTCCATTTGTCAAAGGCGGCAAAGTGGCAATTTTTGGCGGCGCAGGCGTAGGCAAAACCGTGACGATTCAGGAACTTATCCATAATGTTGCAGAGCATCATGGCGGCGTATCTGTATTTACCGGTGTTGGCGAGCGCTCTCGTGAGGGCAATGATCTGTGGCGCGAAATGAGGCAGTCCGGCGTTATAGAAAAAACTGCCTTGGTGTTTGGTCAAATGAATGAGCCGCCCGGAGCTCGTTTGCGGGTGGCGCTCACCGGGCTTACTATGGCTGAATACTTCCGTGACAAAGAAGGACAAGACGTTTTACTATTTATTGATAACATTTTCCGTTTTGCACAGGCAGGAAGTGAGGTATCAGCGCTTTTGGGCCGTATTCCTTCGGCTGTTGGCTACCAGCCGACCTTAGCATCGGAAATGGGCGCATTGCAGGAACGCATCACTTCAACTAAAAAAGGCTCCATTACGTCTGTGCAGGCTGTGTACGTGCCGGCGGATGACTACACGGATCCGGCGCCGGTTGCCACATTTGCGCACTTGGATAGTTCCATATCACTGGAACGGGCAATTGCGGATCAAGGATTGTATCCGGCAGTTGATCCGCTTGCCTCCAATTCGCGGATTTTGGAACCGGGGACAGTAGGAGCTGAACATTATCGCGTGGCGCGCGGCGTCCAGCGGGTACTCCAGCGCTACAAAGATTTGCAGGATATTATCGCCATTTTGGGTATGGAAGAGTTAAGCGATGAAGATAAGTTGGTGGTAACACGGGCTCGCAAAATTCAACGGTTTTTGACGCAGCCTTTTTCCGTTGCGGAAGCATTTACGGCAAAAGCAGGGAAATATATACCTCTTGCCGAAACGATCCGCGGGTTTGCCGAAATTCTCGAGGGAAAGCATGACGATAAAAGCGAACAGGCATTTTACATGGTAGGAGGGATTGACGAGGTGAAATGAAATTTCCTTTAGAAATCATCACTCCTGAACGTCAAGCCTTTGCTCAAGAAGTAGAGAGCGTCACCGTCCCGACGAGTCGCGGATCTATTGGTGTTTTGGCGCACCACGTGCCGCTTTTTAGCGCCCTTACCGAAGGAGAAGTGAAAATTACCGCAGACAATAAAGAATATTTTCTCGCAATCGGCGGGGGGTTTATGGAAGTGACACCGAAAAGCGTGATAGTATTGGTGTCCCGCGCCTTTCATGCCGAGGAGCTTAACGAGGCAGAAATTAAAAAAGCCCAGGAAGCGGCAAAAGCCGTCCTCCACGCGCGCGCAAAGGGCGCCGAGTTTTCTCAGGCCCAGGCAGTCTTGCGTCGTTCGATTTTAGAACTCAAAGTATTGCGCCGACGGAAACCGTCTTCTGTGGTTACTTCTCGTCTATAGGCCGCATCCCAAAATGATCTTGACAAGGTATCAGAGGAAGGTGCGGCACAAGGGGTCGTAACCCAAAATAACTGGAGAAGTTATTTTGGGACGCTCCCATAGTATCTTGCCTCTTGACTTGGTCTGATAGTTTCTGTACGCTTCCTGTCGGAGTTTTTTTATGAAAGTTCATGAGGTGATGAGCGGCCATGTGGTTACGGCATCTCCGGGGACGCCCGTCCGGAAACTGTGGGAGGCAATTTTCAAAAAGGGCATCCACGGTCTGCCAGTGGTAGACAGCAAGAAAAAACTCGTCGGTATTGTTGCGGAAGAGGATCTTTTGAAGCTTCTGTATCCTAAATATGAGGATATTATTGAGGATTTCACCAGTGCTTCTGATTTTGAAGAAATGGAAGAGAAAATTGATGAATTAACGAAACTGAAAGCGGAGCACATCATGTGCAAGAAAATTGTTTTTACTCGACCGGATACGCCTATTATGCGAGCGCTTTCCAGAATGATTGTCCGTGACGTGCGTCAATTGCCGGTAGTATCGGAAGAAAATATCCTCATCGGCATGATCACGAAAGGCGATATTTTTGATATCCTTTTCAAAAAACACCTGAGACGTCTGCGCTCCAAAATTCGTCCTTGACAACGGTGAGGCCTCTTCTATAAACTATAATCCCAGGGAGCCTATGATGCATATCTGGGACTTTTTTTTAGGGCAAAAAAGAAAAACTACCAATCAGCAACATGTCGTATCCAATCGAGAGCCGTAAGGCTCTTTTTTAATGCCTAAATGTTACCTTTATCTTATTGACGGAACCTCATTGCCAGGGGAGGCATTTGGATATGTGGGAGACGCTGAAGGTGAAGTAGTCTTCTCAACAGGTATGTCTGGGTATCCCCAAAGTCTCACCGATCCGTCGTTTGCCGGACAGATTTTGATATTTACTTATCCGCTGATTGGCAATTACGGCGTCCCAACATATAAGGCAGTTGCGCCGCATTTGTCAGCAAATTTTGAATCAGAACGCATTTGGGCAAAAGGAGTCGTGGTGGGGCAACATTGTACGCGGCCTTCGCACTACGAGTCCGTTCGTACATTTTCCGATTGGCTGGCGAGCGAAAAAATTCCGGGAATAAGCGGGATTGACACCCGCATGCTCACCCAAAAAATCCGCGACACCGGCGTCATGCCAGGTTTTATTTCTTCAAAACCCCGCCATTCGTTTTCACCGACGCCGGCGGATTATACCAGCGTCAGTTTTTCTTCCAAAATAGTCTATAAACCAAAGAAGGCGAACGGAAAGCATGTGGCTCTCATTGATTGCGGGGTGAAGCACGCAATTATCCGGGAATTGCTTGCTCTGGGATATCAGGTTACGAGAATTCCCCATGACAGCGACCCAACGAAACTTACAGGAATTGATGGAGTTGCTTGCAGTAACGGCCCAGGAGACCCAAAGGATTGGGGAAAAACAATCGTCAATATCCGCCGCGTCGTTGATTGCGACATACCTTTTCTCGGTATTTGTCTGGGTCATCAGCTTTTGGCATTAGCAATCGGTGCTGATACGTATAAATTAAAATACGGCCACCGGGGACTCAATCAGCCGTGTTTAGATCTGTCGACCAATAAAGCATATGTGACTTCGCAAAACCATGGGTATGCCGTGGATCCGAAAACACTTCCGAAAGAGTATAGCGAATGGTTTATAAACTTAAATGATCGGACAAATGAAGGCATAAGGCATCAGTCCAAAAAAATTGTCAGTATTCAGTTTCATCCGGAAGGAAACCCCGGACCGTTTGATGCAAAAGGGATTTTTTCTATAATATGAAAATGAAACAAACCGTACTTCTTTTGGGTTCAGGTGCATTGAAAATCGGTGAAGCAGGGGAATTTGATTATTCCGGTTCGCAGGCGATTAAAGCGCTCAAAGAAGAAGGCGTGCGCGTGATTCTTGTCAATCCCAACATCGCCACCATACAAACGTCGGAAGGGCTTGCGGATGAAATTTATTTTTTGCCGGTAACCGCCGCGTTTGTGGAAAAGGTCATTGCGAAGGAGCATCCTAACGGTATTCTCCTCTCATTCGGCGGACAAACGGCATTAAACTGCGGCATTGACCTGTATCGCCAGGGGATTTTAAAAAAATATCACGTTTCGATTTTAGGAACCCCGATTTCGGCAATTTTGGCAACCGAGGACCGAAAAGAATTTGTCGAGAAATTGGCAACCATTGGCGTGCCGACTGCGCGCGGGAAGACCGTTTTTCGTATGCATGATATCGCCGCCGTTGCCCGTGACATAGGATACCCCGTGATGGTGCGCGCAGGATTTGCATTAGGAGGAATGGGGTCGGGAATCGCTACCAATCTTAGAGAGCTGGAACGCCTTGCGCAAAATGCACTCGCCATGAGTCCGCAGATAGTTATTGAACAATCACTTTTCGGTTGGAAGGAAGTGGAATATGAAGTAGTGCGTGACAAAAACGACAACTGCATTACGGTGTGCAACATGGAAAACCTTGATCCCGTCGGGATTCATACGGGAGAAAGCATTGTCGTGGCACCGTCGCAAACACTCAATGATTCGGAATACTACCGCTTTCGCCAGATGTCTATTCAGGCGATACGGATGTTGGGAATTATCGGTGAATGCAACATACAGTTTGCCATACATCCGACGAGCGGAGAGATTTTGGTTATAGAAGTGAATGCCAGACTGTCGCGATCATCTGCTCTTGCGTCAAAAGCCACCGGGTATCCACTCGCGTATGTTGCGGCAAAATTAGCCATCGGAAAAACGTTGCCGGAAATTCCCAATTTGATGACCGGCCAAACTACGGCGTTTTTTGAGCCGGCCATCGACTATATCGTCGTTAAAATGCCGCGGTGGGATTTGGATAAATTTTCCAGGGTGGAAAATACCATCGGAAGTGAAATGAAAAGTGTGGGTGAAGTTATGAGTATTGCGCGCTCGTTTGAAGAAGCAATACAAAAAGCATCACGGATGCTTCACGATGGATATGCGGGCGTTATCGATCCTTTGTTCGTCGGAGAGAAAAAGTCAGCATTATTAAATAAACTTACCCATTCGACGACTATCAGGCTTTTCACTATTTGTTCCGCAATCTATAGAGGAATATCCATTGACGAAATTTATAGACGAACCAACATTGACCGATGGTTTTTATATAAGCTCCAAAATATTGTTTCTGTCTATAAAGAGCTTGAAGTAGCAAACCATCTCGATACAGCGCTCCTCCTTAAGGCAAAAAAATTCGGATTCTCCGATAAGCAAATTGCAGACATCCGCAAGGTAGCAGAAAAGGTTATCCGAAATAAACGCTCACTTTCCCATATCCGGCCTTTTACCAAACGTATCGATACCATGGCAGGAGAATTTCCTGCAATAACAAATTATCTGTATTGCACCTATAACGCAACAGGATCTGATCCGTTGCCGGCATCCAATAAACCCCGAATAATGGCGTTGGGATGCGGACCCTATTCCATAGGGACCTCGGTAGAATTTGATTGGTGTGCGGTCAACACGGTGCAAACGCTTAAGAAGCACGGATATGAAGTGATTATGGTGAATTGCAATCCGGAAACGGTATCCACGGATTTTGATATTTCTGACCGGTTATATTTTGAAGAACTTTCACAAGAGCGCATTCTGGATATTTATGCTGCGGAGCATGCTCCATGTATTGTTTCAGTCGGCGGGCAGGTGTCTAATAACCTGGCGTTCCCGCTTGCCGTTGCAGGCGTCCCGATTGTCGGGACGAAGCCGGCAAACATTTACCGAGCGGAACATCGAAAAACATTCAGTAATCTTTTAGATTCACTGCATATTCCGCAACCGGAATGGGGTGAAGTACGATCTTTGGAAAGCGCTATAAAAAAAGTACAGCGCATCGGATTCCCCATATTAGTACGTCCGTCATTTGTGTTGTCCGGGAAGGCAATGGATGTTATTCATAATGAAAAAGACCTCGTATCGTATGTCCAGCATCACCAATTTGACCTTATAGAATACCCAATGGTGATGACCAAATTTTTAACCGGCGCATTGGAGTTTGATCTGGACGGTGTGGCACAGGTCGGGAAGCAGTTGGTTTGGGCCCCCAACTTCATAATCTCATGGTTTCCCAGGCGGCTAAGATTGTGCACGCACTTCATGTAAGCGGATCATTTAATATACAGTTTTTGGTTTTTGAGGGAAAACCGTACGTTATTGAGTGCAATTTGCGCGCATCGCGCAGCATGCCCTTTGTCAGCAAGGCAAAAAACATTAATTTTATAAAAATTGCAACCGAGGCGATGGTCGAGTCAAAATCGGTTCGCGTTCCCAATGGAAAAAACGGATTTTTTGCCGTGAAGGTTCCCCAATTTTCTTTTCATAAACTGCGCGGGGCTGATCCGGTCACACGGGTAGAAATGGTCTCAACCGGAGAAGTTGCGGCTTTTGGGAATGACCCGTACGAAGCGTATTTTAAGGCAATTTTGGCAACCGGTATATCACCGCCTACCAAAAAAGCAGTACTCGTGAGTCTTGGTGGGAGCAGGAATAAGCTCAGCTTTTTGTATGGGTGTCAAAAAATGTTTAGCAGAGGATTTGACATCTACGCGACCGAGGGAACGGCACTCTTTTTGAAAGAAAACGGGATTACCTGCAGCCGAATAGGTAAAGTTTCTGATCATAAGCCCAACGTCATGGACTTATTTGAGCAAAAGATAATAGATTTCGCTGTCGTCGTGCCGCGGGAAGGGAGACAAGGGAGCGTTAACGGCAATCGCGTTGAGAGCGAAGGGTATCGGATGCGCAGAGCCGCGGTTGACGCCAGTGTGCCAATATTCACAAGTACCCAGACGGCGACCTATTTCATTTTAGCCTGTTGTCGTTATACTCCATCAAGCGTGCCGATTCAACCACTCGACTGGTATCACGCACATAAAAGGAGGACGCAATGAAACATCAAACGTTTACGCATCACGACATTCTCTCTGTAGAACAATTCTCCCGTTCTGATTTGTCCGTTATCATGGAAAGAACAGATGACATGAAGCGCCTCGTTGAGACAAAAGGAGGCAACGATTCTCTGAAAGGGAAAATTATGACCGCACTTTTTTATGAGCCTTCGAGTAGAACATTCGGCTCTTTTATCGCCTCTATGCAACGGCTTGGCGGCGGCATAATTCCGATTCAGGGCGTGTCGTATTCGTCAGTTTCCAAGGGCGAATCACTTCCGGATACCGTGCGGACGTTTGAGAATTACTCTGATGTAATTGTTCTGCGTCATCCCGAGGTGGGATCTGCCAAAATAGCTGCGGAATTTGCCCAAAAGCCAGTGATTAACGCGGGTGACGGCATTGGTGAACACCCAACGCAGGCCCTTCTCGATTTTTATACCATCACACAGCACTTTCCGCGTATTTCCGGTCTCACGATCACCATGGTTGGCGATATGTACAACGGTCGTACAATCCATTCACTCGCGAAGCTCTTGTCGCTGTTTGAGGGTGTCGCGCTTAACTTTATATCTCCGGATTTACTGCGCGTTTCACCCTCGCTCCTCACGCTTCTCAAAGAGCGAAAAACTCCGGTTGCGGAGTATGAAAATATAGAAGGAACTCTGGGTGAAACTGACGTCCTGTACGTCACACGTGTCCAGAAAGAACGATTTTCAGACCTCGCGATGTATGAAAAATTAAAACATCGTTACATCGTGACCCCAAAGATGCTGTTTAAGATGAAAAAAAAATCGATCATCATGCACCCATTCCCTAGAGTTGGCGAGATTACCATGGATGTAGACTTAGATCCTCGAGCAGTCTATATTTCCGAACAAATGCGCAACGGGCTATACGTGCGTATGGCACTACTGTCACTTATTTTAAGAAAGGAGCAATAGATGACACATATAACGATGCAGTCTGTTGATATTTTGATTATTGGTGGCGGTGGAGCAGGACTACGGGCGGCCATTGAAGCGGCGAAATCAACATTGAACGTTGTTATCATCTCCAAAGAAGCGTTTGGCCATGCGCACACGGAGAAGGCGATGGGTGGGATTAATGTTGCTATAAAAGCCCCTGCGACGCCCGAACAGCATTTTCAGGATACGCTGAAAGGCGGATGGCACATTGGAAATCAGAAACTTGTCGATATTTTTACGCGGGAGATGCCTGATCGCATCCATGATTTGGTTTCCTATGGAGTGAATTTTGATCGATTGCCTGATGGGTCATTCTACACGTGGGCTGGAGGCAAGCAAAGTGCGCCGCTTAATCTGTGCGCCGGAGATTACACCGGTCGAGAGATGATGCATGGACTGGTGACCGAAACGCAGCAGCGAGGTGTTACGTTTATTGCGGATCACTATGTCACAAAGCTTTTTGCTTCTCATAGGCACATTCAGGGCGCGCTCGCCTTAAATCTTAAAACTGGCTCACTTGTTTTCTTTCAGGCGAAAGCAATTATTTTGGCAGCCGGAGGCGGAGGACAACTCTACAAAATAACTTCCAATGAACCGAGCAATACTGCAGAAGGATATGCGTTTGCGTATGATTTGGGCGCGCCTTTGGTGGATATGGAATTTGTGCAGTTTCACCCGACGGGCATGGCATACCCGGAGTCCGTACGCGGGAGCTTAATCACTGAAAAAGTCCGCGGACACAAGGGGAAGTTACTGAACACTAAAGGCGAGCGGTTTATGAAACGATATCAACCAGAGCGGATGGAGTTGGCAGGCCGAGACGAGGTGGCGCGAGCTATTTACACAGAAGTGAAGGAAGGAAGAGGCACCAAGCACGGGGGGGTGTACTTGGACGTGCGGGAACTGGGTAAGAAAGATATTCTCAAACTTATTCCCGATGTTTATGAAAAATTTAAAAGTGTCGGCGTGGATATTAGTCGCGAAATGATGGAAATTACACCCACGATGCATCACATGATGGGCGGCGTCAAAATTAACGAATGGGGGCAAACGCCAATTGCAGGATTTTTTGCTGTAGGAGAAGTAACCTGTAGCATCCACGGCGCAAACCGGCTTGGCGGAAACTCATTGGGCGAGGGGCAGGTATTTGGCCGTCGGGCGGGAATGAAGGTAGCGGTATTTGCCAAAACAGCAAGGCAGTCAGCTGTATCAAAGAAGGACGTTGCTGCAGAGGTTGATCGTATCACTTCGTTTAAGAAGCGAGCCAAGGGGATACCATTTAGGGATATACGAAAAATATTAAAGAAAACTATGTGGGATAACTGCGGGATCGTACGGAAAAAGGCACAAATGGAGCGAGCATTAATGGATATCGTTGCACTAGAAAGTCGCATTGACGAGATGAAAGCAAAGGATATCTTGGATTTGCAAGGATGTCTGGAGACTGTGGAAATGCTTAAGGTTGCACAACTCATTACCACGGCCGCTCTTATGCGTACCGAAAGCCGAGGGGCGCATTTTCGGGAAGATTATCCGGAAATGAAAGCTGACTGGGAGAAAAATATCCTGTTAGTAAAGAAAAATGGTGATATTCACAAAGAAGTTGTTCCGACCATAAAACGGTCGTAAGTATTATATGGTGCAAGGCATTAGAAACGGGAAATTTGTTACTCCAGAGGGCATACTCACAGGTTCGGTTACGCTCGCTGACGGCAAAATACAGCAAATACAGGAGCAAAATGTAAATAACAGTCAGTATTACGATGCGAAGGGAACGTACGTACTTCCTGGACTTATTGAAACACACGGACATTTCAGAGAACCTGGACTAGACTACAAAGAGACGATTGCTGACGGAACTAAAGCAGCGCTTGCTGGTGGATTTACGACTGTTTTTGACATGCCCAACACCAAGCCCCCAACAACTACCATTGCACTTCTTCATGCCCAAGTGGAGCGATATAAACAAAAATCCTATTGTGATTTTGCTATTAACTTGGGTTCTTCAGTTGAGCATATATCAGAGCTGGAAAAGGTAAACCCCTCGGAAATTGTTGGCATAAAGGTATTTATGGCTGGTCACCAGACCACGCCAACAACAATTCCGAACCTTGGAGATCAAGCAAGAATTTGGGAAATTGCAGCAAAACGAGGTATTCCTGTTTTGGTGCATGCTGAGAACCAGCAGTTGGTCACGGCACGAGAAAAAATGTTTCAACAGCAGGGTCGTACTGATATGTTGGCCTACTCTGAGGCACGGAGTGAACTGGTGGTTGAGATGGCAGCATGGGAAGCGGTGATTTTGGCCAAATATTATCGCACGAAGTTATGGATTCTTCATGCGAGCACAGAAGGCGAGTTTGATGCCATTGACTATGGACGAAAGAATGGCATAGACGTAGGAGGAGAAGTAACTGGGTACCAGTTATTTTTTACCACAGACGATTACAAAAAATACGGTACTCTTATCAAAGTGAGTCCGGCGCTTCGGCCGCCCAAGATAAATAGTCAGTTGTGGGAATTAGTGCGGAATGGTGTCGTTGATGGGATTTGCTCTGAACATACTCCGCATGCGCTTGAAGAGAAACAAGGAGACATCTGGAATGCAGTCAGTGGAACTCCGGGAGTACAGGAAACGGCTGCTGCCTTTCTCACTGGATGGGTAGGCCATTTTGGAAAAAATAGTCTTGAAAAAGGACTGATAACATTTGCTCGATGTGCTTCTACGAATGTAGCTATGTTTTTCGGGTTTCCGCAGAAGTCTGGAATCAAAGTTGGCAATGATGCAGACCTGGTCATTGTTGACACCACGCATCCTTGGCATGTGCAAAAAGCCGATTTATTTACAAAA
Source organism: Candidatus Gottesmanbacteria bacterium (assembly GCA_016182725.1). Classification (GTDB taxonomy): domain Bacteria; phylum Patescibacteriota; class Microgenomatia; order UBA10105; family UBA927; genus JACPFZ01. The sequence goes on along the minus strand of JACPFZ010000033.1, from coordinate 517 downwards.
CTTCAATGGTCTGCGTACGAGGGGGTGAATCTCATCGGAAGACCCATCGCGACGTTTTTACGAGGCGAGCTTCTTTATGACCATGGTAAAATTGTAGGAAACCGTCAAGGAAAATGGTTAAAAAAAATTTAAGAAGCATAATATGACCTTTCAGCAAAAGCTTGTCGGTGTAGCGCACTAATATGATGAAAAACAAAGAAAGAATAGGAATTTTCGGATCTGCAGCCGGAGTTGGGGAAACAGCGACTATTCAAGCTCGGGCATTAGGAGAAGCGTTAACAGAGTACAATATTGTTTTAATTACCGGTGCATGCTCAGGAATTCCGTATGAAGTGGTGCAGAGCGCATATCAAAAGAAAAAAATGGAAATTTGGGGATTTTCCCCTGCCAGAAATTTGGAGGAACAGAAACACGAATATCCCAACGATGATCCTACCATTTACCAACGACTGGTGTACGTACCTCAAGAGTTTTCCATTGAAGACATAACAGTTCGACGAAAGTACCGTAATGTTCT
>JACPFZ010000032.1 GCA_016182725.1 Candidatus Gottesmanbacteria bacterium | reverse complement strand
GCCCCTGGAGGGAATCGAACCCCCAACCTTATCGTTAGAACCGATCTGCTCTATCCGTTGAGCTACAGGGGCTTGGAGCGGAGACGTTCTTGTCGCATTTTAACAAGTTAATGGAGGCGTATCAAGGTAGTTAGAGCGAGAGCAATTACTTCCTATAGACTTCATCATGAGTACCGATATCAACAAAATAAGCTATTTTTTGATTAATAAGTCGGTAGACCATCCTTATTGATAAGGTAATCGATAGGCTCCACATATTGTCGAAAGTTCCCGAAAGTTTATGAAGTCTCAAAGATGGATGTTTAGGGTTGGTTTCAAATAAAAAGATTTGTCTTTGTATTTTTTTAGCTAGCTTTCTATCCTTTTTATATATCTGAGTAATCGTTCTTTGGACAAACGGAGAAAATTTAGCTTTCATTTAATTGCTTGAAAAGATCTGATGCATCCACTGCTTCATCAATTTGCTCTATTGCCTCTTGTGTTCTCTTTTCAGAATTTGGAGACATTTGAAATATTGGATAGTCTAAATCTTCGACCTCTTTAATAATTAAGTGTTTCACGAGTTGTGTTACGGGAACACCGACGCGAGCGGCTTTGGATGCCAAAAGCTCACTTAACTGTTGTGAAAGACTAATTTTAAGTTGAATCTGTGTAGTATTCATACCTATATTATACCTATTTATTACTTATTTGTCAATAGATTCGGCACTTTGACGGGAGTGCTATCCCGCCTGGAGCGGGTGAAGGGAATCGAACCCTCGTCACCAGTTTGGAAAACTGGCGCTCTACCATTGAGCTACACCCGCATTCCTGGGGCGAAACCTTACGGTTTCTCTCTCAGCTGTTTTCCCTTATAGGTGTCGCGGCTATTCAGATCATAAAGTCACGCCGCGACTATTTTAGGGCTTCGATTAACTAATTATAGCGTGTTTAGCGGAGAATCTCCATGGTATCGCCAATGGCGATGCCGGTTTTTTCTACCGTGCCTGCATTGACTTCCAGCACCTTATCTACCGCAATCTTCGGGCGGTACTCAGCGAGAGGCGTGCCCGTAGATACTGGCGCGTTTTGGGTAATATCCACAATCGTTTTCCCGTCAATCCAGATAATATCTATAGGAAACCGCATTTCTTTCATCCAAAAGGTATACTGTCCTTTTTGATTGTAGACAAACAGCATGCCGTAGTTGGGAAGAAGGCTCTCGCGATACCCAAGGCCACGTTCTTTTTCTTTCGAAGTCACCGCCACATCTACCAAAAAGACTTGGTCGCGAATTCTCACTTTCGTGATTAAGGGATTGCGCCAGTAATACCAGACCGTGAATGTGCCTACGAGTGCCACCAGGAAAATGAGTATCTTTTTCATTTGCTTCTCTTTTGATTGTACTCCAAAAGCTCCAGAAGTATACGAGTGAATTGTTTGTCAATCGGAAGTTCGGCAATCAGATGTTCTGTGTGTTTGGAAAGGTCAGAGATTTTCTTGGTCGTGCGCTTTTCTCCATAAAATTGAAGCAGTGTCTTTTTCCCCTCGCGCAAATCGCCTTCCACGTCCAATGTGTCATCAACAAGCTGAAAGATGATGCCTAAATCCTCCCCCACTGTCTCAAGTGTTTTGATGATCTTTTTGGGTTGTCCGGCAAGGGTAGCTCCTACCATCAAAGGAAGTGAGAAGGTGTACCGTGCAGTCTTATAACGGTAGAGATTCAATAGTGCTGTTTCACTAGGCTCTGTTCTCTCATGACCAATGCTTACATCCTGCATTTGCGCAACGCCAACCTTGGTCAGTTCCTTTACCACGAGAGAGAGTATCGCTGGAGTATCGGAGAGCAGTTCAAACGCAAAGAAAAAGCCAATGTCTCCTGCACATATTCCCATACTTTCGCCAAAATGACGGGAATCGGGTACATTTTGTTGTTTCCCCAGTTTTTCATATTGAGTAAATATTGTATCCATGCCGCGGCGCAGAGTATCGCGGTCCATGATGTCGTCATGAATAAGAAGGCTTGACTGCAAAATTTCCATGGCAGATGCTGCCTTAATGATTTCGTGTGAAGTTTTTTTCCCAAACATTTCGTATCCCAAAATGGTTAAACACCCGCGAATCATTTTGCCGGAGAGTGCAAATGACCGCATCCGCGTGCAAACATCGCTTCCCCAAAGGTTCACATAAGCCAGCTCTCTTTGCTTTTTCCGGAGAAATTTTTCGAGGGCTTGTTCAATCGTACGTCTGTAGGTTGCAAAAAGATCCTGCATGTCGGGGATCGCGGACTCGAACCGCGGACCTCTCGGTCCCAAACCGAGCGTTCTACCAACTGAACTAATCCCCGATTTTCTAATGTGCCGCGGGAGAGAGTCGAACTCTCACGTCCTTGCGAACAAAGGCTCTTAAGGCCTTCGTGTCTGCCATTCCACCACCGCGGCTCTTCACTGGGCGAAACCTTACGGTTTCTTCCCAACGTTTTCCGGTTATTGTGTCGTGACGGATCTTCACACGACCTTTCCGTCACGACGGTTTATAACGTGCTCTTGTCTATTTTACTCTATTTTGGATTCTTTTTCTACTTTGTTGAGGCTAAAACTTGACAGAACTATTGGAATCATATTTAGTAGTAGGTGCACAATGAAGAAGGCAAAAAAGCTGCGAACCAAATACACCATTGCCCTCCTGTACCATTACCTGTCCAAAGAAGAGCAAAAACAGTATTTTAGCCGCGAGCACGTCATCACCGATACCCAAATGCAAACGGATGAAATCGTTAGTTACATGCGTGCGCTGTTTCGTCGTCGTGGGTACAGGGCACAGACCATAAAGGTGGAGGAAAAAAACCTTTCCAATCTCAAGAAGCTTACCGATGTTGACTTTGTCTTTAATCTGGTAGACAGTAAGGCGTTAGAGATTCAAATCGCGCGTATTTTGGATCGGTTAAAAATTCCTCACTCCGGTTCGTCACTTGAAGCAATCCGGACGACGAACAATAAACTGCACAGTAAACAACTCTTTGAAAAACATAGTCTCCCTACCCCTTCCTATACCACCATCCGGCGGACGGATCGCATTACCCGTAATTTGGTGCCGGGAAAATTTCCTGTCATTATTAAACCGGCGTTTGAACATTGCAGCATCGGCATTACGGATCATTCGATTGTCCAAAATTATGCGCAGTTCAAGCGTACGGTCAAGCGTCTGCGGGATAAACACCGTCAGACGCTTCTAGTGGAAGCGTTCATTCCTGGAAAAGAGCTTCAGGTGACGGTTCTGGAGACGCCGGATAAAACGCTTGCGCTTCCGATTGCGGAAATTGTATTTCCTCGCAAAGAGAGCAAGTGGAACATTTATGGGTTTAAGGAAAAATGGACGAAACACTTTGATACGTGTCTGTTTGTCGCTCCCCCAAAGCGCCTTGCCGACACCATTACGACACAAATTAAACGGGAAGCAATTCGCGCATTTTACGCACTAGGGCTTCGGGATTATGCACGATTCGATTTGCGGTTTAATCCCAAAATTCGCCGATGGTATTTTTTGGAAGCAAATGCCAATGCGGGCTTTGACCCTGACCCGCGTGATGCGATGACCGCATCCATCCGCGCCCATGGCATGACGCTCGACGATTTTGTGCTCCAGATCGTAAAAAATTCGCTCAACTAATATATGAAGCGCCTGGTGCCCATACTTATCATTGCGCTGATTGTTGCCGTGGTCGTTTTCAGAAATCAGCTCATACGACGTACATTTGCTCCAACACCGACGAATATAGTCGAAAGCACGCCAAGTGCGCGAGCGGAAAAAGAAGATATCGAGATCATTGCACAGAACCTGAAAGTTCCCTGGGAAATTGCGTTTTTGCCTGACAAAACCATGCTGGTTACTGAACGAACTGGAAATCTTTTGCGGGTCGATAGAGAGACACATATTATCCAAACGATAGAGGGCGTAAAGGCAACCGGCGAGGGAGGTTTGTTGGGACTTGCCGTCCATCCTACGTTTGGATCCAATCACGTTATCTACCTGTATTTGACGTCTCAGGAAAATGGAAAACTCGTCAATCGCGTTGAACGCTACGTTCTCCTCAATAACCGGCTCTCTGATCGGATGGTTATCTTCTCTGGTATTGCAGGGTCATCGCTTCATGACGGCGGCAGAATTGCATTCGGACCGGATGGATTTCTGTATATTACTACCGGCGATGCGACGAATGAAAAGTTTGCGCAAGACAAACAATCGCTGAACGGCAAAATTTTACGAATAAAAGACGACGGAAGTATCCCTTCAGATAATCCATTCGGGAGTGCAGTGTATTCGTATGGCCATAGAAATGCTCAAGGCTTGGTATGGGATACTCAAGGCCGGCTCTGGGCGACGGAGCATGGTCCATCTGGTTTACAAAGCGGTTTTGACGAGGTGAACCTCATCGAAAAAGGAAAAAACTACGGCTGGCCTGTCGTAAAAGGTGACCAAACCGCACTGGGAATGGTGTCTCCTGTCATTCAATCTGGTGCATCAGATACTTGGGCACCGGCGGGAGTTGCGTTTTGGGATGGGAGCTTATTTTTTGGAGGACTCCGAGGTGAAGCGCTGTATGAAGCCAAGATCACGGGCGAAAAACTCACGTTGTCGAGTCATTTTAAGGGAAGATTCGGCAGGATCCGTGCCGTGGGCCTGGGCCCGGACGGGTTTTTATACCTTTCCACGAGTAACACCGACGGAAGAGGAACTGTGCAATCAGGAGATGACAAAATCATCCGCCTCAATCCAACGGTATTCCGTTAATAAATCGAGTTGTCAGATCGGGGAGCTTCATTTTTTTCCAGGAATACCCTCCAATATTTC
>JACPFZ010000031.1 GCA_016182725.1 Candidatus Gottesmanbacteria bacterium | reverse complement strand
GGGAGTGACAAATTCATCAGGCCAGGGTCGATACATAATTTTCAGATTCACAAAAGGATAGTTATAGTCATACAAGATCCATTTTTCTTCTTTATACAAATCCAGATTCCTGCTCTTCTGATAGCGGACGATCCTAGTCAGAAGAAAATCCACTTTCCCAAACAGCAGTTCGCGGTTTTGCGCCAGCAATTTGTATGCTTCTACTTCTGACCACGTGTACGCTTGCCAAGTACGATTCTGCTCTAACCACTTTTCAAGCTGCTTACGATTGTTCTCGCGGATGCTAGGTCCGTCTATAATTGAACGTTCATATTCCTTTCGTTTCACCTCGTCCAGGTAGGTCTTTTTTACTTCGTTCCAGGGGCCAAACTTTTTCTCCAGGCGTTCCCGCTGGGCAACCAACGAAAACAGTGCAAGTTTTATGTTTGCCAGCTGTATCCGTTCCTCATCAGACAACGTCCCGCTCTCTTTGTTTATGAGTTGGGTAATGCGCGTTTCTGCCGATACCACAATATCTTCCCATGAAGCGGCGGCGTCTTCTGACAAATTCGCCAGGTAAAACAAATCCTTCATTTCATATCGTTTGGGCGCGCCGCGTACAATGCGCATATCCATATTAACCAGCGTAAAGTATCCCACTGCCGCAAGGGTCGCAACACCCATGCCCAGCAAAAGATATCGCTCTTCAAATTGTTTCCAGCTATTCAAAAGAAAAAGGAGCAGCAAATCGGCAAGCAACCAGAACAAAAAGACTTCACCGATGATGCGCATGCGGGTAAGCCCGTACACCTCTATATACATCATGTCCCGCCGCCACGCGGATGCCAAAAGTAACCCAAGTTCAACGAGTAGCCCGATATTGAGCCACGTCAGGTACGGCTTCTCTACCGTTCGTTGTTTCAAAATAAGGATGTAGCTTATGACGCTGGCAATGCCGGTTGCAACCAAAAGCTCCACAAATCCTTTCCGTGCGTACTCCGAATACGTGAGGCCGAATTGCTGAAATATTTCATGCGAGGCAAACAGATACTTCCCCTGTACAAACAAAAACAATGCAAACAGCCCAACCAGAACGACGGTCGGCACAACGACATCTTGGCCGGATAAAAATCGCAGCTGGGGGAATCGCTTCTCCTGCTTAGATAGGACAATCGTCAGCAAACTGGCAAAGAGTCCGGCGATAACGAGTGACCAAATGATTCGGCCGAACGCTTGTTTAATCATCGTTTCCACCATTTTGGAAAATATAGGATCAGCCGCCATAAGGAGCCCGGCAAAAATGCCGAAGACCACCACGGTAATCGTTGCCGTTTTCAGGAGAGTCAATGGATCCCACCATGCGGCCGTCCTCGCCTCGCCCTTTGGCTGGTCATTCATCGCTTGGAGTAACCGAAACGGGCCAAAGAGGCCATGGAAGAAATAGGTAATGTTTGCGCCGAGCAGTTCCCAAATCGTAGCCGGCAACTGCGGGAGACTGTGGGCAAGCAGAAGCACTCCGAGTGACCCTATGGAAACCGCTAGAGTTATTCCCTGCACAAAACCATTTGCCCGCCACCCCACTAAAAGTCCCGATACCGCGCTGATGACTGCGGTAATCCATACCAACACGGTCCGTTTCGACGGATGAATAGCCAGGAGTACGGCCGAGGCTGCAAATGCTTGAAATATTCCTGCTCCTATGCCGAATCCCACACCGTACAACCCGATGTTAAACCCGAGGATGAGAAGAAGGAGTGACCAAATGTTCACTCGTGCCATACAGGAATAGTAAGTGTATCATGCGCGTCTCACTGCGTGTCAAGTTTTCGCATTTTACTTGTACACTTGTACACACCAGGTGTGGAATAGACTCGCCAAGGAAGAGACGACGCTGTTTGACTTATCATTGCTGATTTGGAATAATAGGATAAAGAACATTTTCTTTTTTGGACAGGAGTTTTTCCTTGCAAGCGCATGATGTAACGTATGATGAATGTTGAACATGGAGCATTGAGTATACCAGAACAGTTTATAGATGCAGTTATGTTTAGGCGATATCTCGTAGCTGCCAAACAAGCCAGCGAGATGACAGACTGGGATGACCAGATCATAGCAGACGCATTGTATTATACGGATTTATACTACTCTCCAACTCCCTCTGATGGGCAGGATGATAGAGAAGATTATTGGAAATAGGACTATTTATTTAGATTGCTCAAAAAAAGATTGAAACAAAAAACTTCCTAATAGCTTCTTGCTCCTTATTTTCGACATTGATATAATACGTTCTAACGTCGTTTACTCGTTGATCCAGAGGCCAAACGTATGTCACCAGAATCTATCGACCAAGAAATCGCCAAGCTTCTCCAAGAAGCGGCTGCTTCATTGGACCGCACGTTAGGCCACTTTAAAGCTTTCAGCGACCTAGAAAGGCAGGAGAAGCGAAAAACGATAGTTACCGCTCAAAACCTCAGGCTCGAAAGAAGATACGACATAAATCTTCACACAGGACCACAAAGCCCCACTCGTGGCCCTTGGCATAACGGGAAGTAACTATTCGAAAACATCAACCCGTCGGTTGTTTAGGTTTTCAAAGTATAATACACCGTGGATTTGTCAAATGCGGGGAAAGAAGGGAATTTACGACTTCTGTTGGCTTACTTGTAGGCCTGCAAGCGTACGGATATGATCGATCACCGGTTGGTCGATAGTGCTTGGCTTGCCTTCTAGTCCTGCGCTTCCGGGTATAGGCGTTCCCAAGAGTTTTTCTGCCATCAGAAGATCCACGGTTTGGCCCCGTGCTGTGCCTATGAGTTTATGTTCCCGGTTGAGAAAATCGTAATGCGGATCGTAGGGTCGGGAAGCATCCGGTTTTATATAGAGATCCTTCAGATGACCTTTTTCCCCTGTGTCAATTTTTATGGTCTCAATCGGTGCTACTTGTGCCATGCTTGTCGATATGTGTGGTTCGTCTTTCGTCTTTTTCCGATAAAGCACCACTTTTTTATGAGGATCGTTTGGATCAAGGTGAATGACGGTACGGGTAATAATGGGTACGCGTTCGTCGCCCCGTTTTCTATAGTAGCCGTATTGGGTCACTTGTCCGTCAAGGTATTGGTTGATAACCTCTGCTGTGTCAGGTTTACCTTCTGCGCCTTGTACTGCCCTGGCGATTTGCGTAATGCGTTTTCGCGCTTCGCCTGGAGTCCCAACTCCAAGGTGGAGTACCACATGCTCTGTTGTGGTTCGTTCTTTTTGTGGTGATTTTTGGGTGGATGATTCTCCTCCGGTCTCTACCATAGCTCTCCTTTTGTAAATCTTATCTTGTTATTGTACATCACGCAAGGGGGCTGTATCAATACTCGACTATCCGGCTTACTTTTCTTTCAGTGCGCGGAGGTTGTCGGCAAGGATTTTCTGGATTGCCTGCTCGTGTGGTGCGGAACCTTTATCCCATGTGATATTTTTCTCCCTCGCTTCGTCGAGAAATTTTTGTACCGCGTGAATTTGCTTCGCAATATTTCCTATTTCACGCTGGGACTGTTCGATGAGATCAGCTACTTTTTTTTGCCGCACGGGATCGGCATCGTCGTAGGTTTTGAATTGTTCTATAAGTTGCTTTTTAGAGGAGACGGTGGCTTGACTCAATTGCTGCCGGAGGTTGTCAAAAAAGACGGTTTGAGCGCTTGGGTTGGCGAGAAGACGTTCGACCAGCCCGGAAATTTCAATCGTTGCCATCCGCTGTTTTGTCTTATGCGGAGTAATACATTCATACACATCTTCCGGACGAATGAGCCCCACATTGTATACGTTCGATGTATGACCAGGGTTAAGGAAAATGTGGTCATCCATGGGGATATTTTCGAATGTTCGGTTCATGTGATCATCTGACAAGGGTACCTCTTTTAGGGGTCTCGACGGAGTACAGGGAGGTTCTGATCTTGGTGAATCCGGTGGTACTGGATCGCTCATACGCTTAAGCGTACACCAGAAGATTCTGTTTCGGCAAGAGCGAGTTTGATGCCGGGGCCCATGGTGGAGGAGAGGGTGGCTTTGGTAATTTTGCCCCGTCCTACAGCATCAAGTACAGCGTTGATGTTTTGGGCCAGGTCATTTTCGGGAAATGAAACTTTGCCGACTGTTAGATGAATGATCGGCTGATCCGGTTCTGTCTTGAAATTTACTTGCCCCTTCGCAAGGCTTGCGGCAAGCCGTTGGGGATTTTCTCCTACTGTTCCAGTCTTGGGATTGGGCATCAGGCCTTTGGGTCCTAGTATACGCGCGACTTTGGCAAGGCGCGGCATCATCGCGGGGCTGGCAACGAGAATGTCAAAGTTGATGTTTCCTGTTTCCACGTCCTGAAGTACTGCCTCATCGGCAATGACCACGCGCACCTGTTTGCCGGTTCCATGGGGGAGAGAAACAGATCCGCGGTATTCGGGTTTTTCGCCTAAACTTGCGCGGCTCACGTTGATATGCAATTCCACCGTAGCGTCAAATTTGGTCGTGCTGGTCTTTTTCACGAGGACAATGGCTTCCTCAAGCGGGTAGAATTTGGTTTTGTCCACGAGTTTGGAGACTTCCAGGTAGCGTTTGGAATGAAGGTGCTTAGGGATTTTAGGCTTCTTAGGGATCTTAGAGAGAGATTCGCCGGACTCGACTTCCTCAATGAGTTTTTTAAATTCTGGTTTGATCTGGGTCCCCTCAATCACTGCCACACGCTGCCCGCCTTTCAGGCCTAATCCTTCGACTTTCACCTTTTTCGCTTTTTTGGTCTCACGCCGGGCTCCGGCTCTGCGTTTTTGTTCTTTTTCTTCTTGTTGATCGCCTAGTGTTGCGACTCTGATTTTTCCCATAGTTCGCTTCGCTCAACTTAAAACTGTAAACTTTAAAATGAAAAATTTTTCAAAAAGTTTAAAGTTTCAAGTTTTAATTTTAAAGTTATTGCTCCACTTCTAGCCCCATACTCCTCGCAGTCCCTTCTACAATCTTTGCGGCCTGTTCTACGTCATCGGTATTTAAGTCTGCTAATTTTTCTTTGGCGATTTGTTCCACCTGCGCTTTAGTGAGTTTACCTGCAGAAGCTTTTCCTGCGGTGCCACTGCCTTTTTCTATGCCGATGATTTTTTTGATCATGGCAGCTACCGGCGGAAGTTTGGTAATAAAGGAAAACGTGCGATCTTCGTAGACGGTGATGACGGCCGGAATCGTTTGTCCTTTGAGTTTGGCCGTCCGGTCATTGTACGCGCGGATAAACTCCATGATGGGGAGTCCGTGTTGCCCGAGTGCAGGACCCACCGGAGGAGCGGGAGTGGCTTCTCCTGCAGGAAGATTGAGCTTAATAATGGTTTTAACTTTTTTTACCGCCATACCTTGAAAATTACGAATTATGATTTACGAATTATGAAGAGGAATGAGAAGACCCAATGAAGTACTGTTTCTCGAAACCTCTTCTGGTTTCTCCCTCGATTGCGCTCGGGACAAATCCCTCGATTGTGTTTGAGATACGTCCCTCAGCCCAGCGAGGTGAAGAAAGTATAGCAGAATTTTCAGAGTAAGTAAATACGCTGCGATTTTGTATCGTATGGACAGTACGATCTGTAGTAGTTATACTATCGCTTACCATAGAATATTTTTATGCTAAAAGGAAAAGAGGGTGAACCATTTACTCCCATACCTCCTTCAAAGCTTACGGTGTTAGCCCGGGTGGCAGTCAGAGAAGTATTTCGACCGTTCATTCCGTACAACATTGTGGGTGATGCGGGAGGACTGGTCCGGGCGGAACAACTTCAAAGAGACGGGTACGGCGCGGTTATTTTCTTTAACCACTTTTCCAAGCGTGATATTTTCCAGATATTTGAAAATGTCATTTTTGCACAACCTGCCATGCTTGAAAGTACGATCTTGACACCGGAAGCATATCACCAGCGGCGATTGGTCGGGGACGTGCTCGCTTCGCTTCTGGCAATTCACGCACGTCTGATTGTGACTTCTGACACGTTAAGGATTCCGAAGTATCAGCATTTGCGCCAAGGGTTAGGACTAAAAACATACATACGTGACGCAGCCAAAGTTCTGGCTGCCGGCGGGACTGTGGTACTTTCTCCCCAAGCTGGTCGGCGATCTTCCCTTTTGGGTGAAGATCCGCAAGGAGCAGTAGAGCTCCTGACCAATGCTTTGAGAATAAAAGGAATTGATCGGGTCGCGTTCACGTTTATTGGTTTAAGCCTTGCTGAGGTGACGGATTACCGTGATCCGCAGGTGGCTGAGTATAATATCGGGAGGAGTTTTGATGTAGCGCTGGGTCCCACATATACCCTTCAGGAGGCAAGAACTAAAATCGGTGGGGGACGTTTTGCGATGGATAGATGGATACTTCAGGAGCTTTCGCCGCTCGTTCCAACCGCATATCTCGGTAACGAAACAGCGCCAAAACCCTTCAGATAATACTGACCATAACTGTGTTGGTTTTATACAGGAAACCTTGACTTTTCCCTTTCGTTTGCTACGATATGGCCTATTATGGCAGTATCACCTCAAGAAAAAGACCAGGGGACAGCAACGATCCGCAGGGTTAGCAGGTGCATACAGGACACGGCGCTTGCGGTAGCAAGAAGGGAAGATTTGCCCCCGGGTGCCTATGTTCTTGTCTACGATACGGAGACGCAAAGGAACTTCGGCGCTTTTGTACACATTGCGTATAAGAGCAATGGGTTGGCAGAAAGTTCCGTATTTGCTGTGGATGTCGCCCCTTTGTTATCGCTTCACGATACCGCTGACCTGTTGCTTGGGCTTTTTCCTGGCATGCCCTTGATCTGTGATAGAGAAGTGCTTGATAATTCGGGTGATGCCGAACTCTTTTATATAGGAGAAGACCATTATAGAATTGAAGATGGGTACTTTGGTGACCTTGAGATATACACGCCCCGCAAGGCCAGGTCTTGAGGAGACTGTTAGAGTTTGGCAACCTGCAAGAAGTCGAGCTCCACCGGCGTTTCGCGACCAAAGATAGACACCAGCACCTTCACTTTGCCTTTGGCTTCGTCAATAGAATCAATCGTTCCTAAAAAGTCCGCAAATGGGCCGTCCACAATTTTGACTGCTTCGCCCACAGAAAACGTTGCTTTGTATTTGGGCGCTTCCATAGCCATAAACTTGAGGATGGTTGCGACTTCGCGGTCAGAAATGGGCGTGGGTTTGTTGCCGGCTCCCACGAATGCCGTCACACCCTGGGTGGTACGCACCGCAAGCCACGTTTCGTCGGCGAGTATCATTTTGACCAAAATGTAGCCGGGGAAAATTTTTTCCTTCTGCTCTTCCTTTTTTCCGTGACGGACAATCACGATATTACGCGTTGGGACAATGATGTCAAAAATTTTTCCCTCAAGCTTCATGGTTTCGATGCGTTGCTTGAGGTTTGTCGCCACTTTATTTTCATGGCCGGAATATGTGTGGACCACATACCATTTCGCGTTATCCGGAGCTATTGGTGTTTGTGAAGCCTGTTGTAGTTCAGTTGATTGATTATCCATATTCTATGAATTTACAATTTTCAATTCTCAATTTTCAAACATTTGAAACATTGTTTTATTGAAAATTCAATGAAAATTAAAAATTGTAAATTGAAAATTATTTCTTTAGTACTATCGATGTTATTTTTACGAGTAAAATGTCCAGCCCGCCGATAAACATGCCGACAATAACAGAAATGACAATAACTATGAGCGTAAGCTTTATTGTCTCTTCCCGCGTGGGCCAGCTAACCTTTCTTAGTTCCGTTACGACTTCCTTAATAAAATGTACGGGAGCGGCATTAGGCAGTTTTGGTCGATCCATAGTTCTATATTATACCGTACCAATCCGCCTACACTCAAATTCATTCCGTGCTCTCCGTGCACGCGAATGAATGTTCGCTTCGGCGGATCTAAGCTTTTGTACGTTTCGGACTTGACTACAAAAGCTAAGAAAAACCCCCTCCCAGGGGTCAACCTACTGATACTATCAAATATGAGAGGAGAAGTAAAGAGCTTGTATGTAGTCTCCGTCAGTAATTTTTGCAGTAGTCAACGAGGAACTGGCCGTAGGAGCGAAGTTGCCCGTCACTCCCTTTTCCTAACCGGCAGACGCCGCGGCGGTTGCCATAGTAGCGGTACCCTGCTTCGTTAATTGTTGCTTCTTGTCCTTGGGGAGAGGAACCCGCAAGGCCGCTCGTTTTTAATAGTTTTGCTGCAGCCCGAAGAGAATCTTCGTATCTACACGGATTGCCATTGCCGTAGACGGACCATGCATTGGGACAGTAGTTGGCGGCGCACGCTGTACAGTTAATGCCCGGTTGCGGGCCGGTCGTGAATTGCATCGGTCCGGTGGCTGAGCAGGAGTTAGCAGGTTTGCATTGATCTGCCGGTTTTTCCGGCATGCGCCACCCTCCTTCGATGTGGGCTACCCCCGCCAGTACACATTCGGGGATATTCTCTTTGGCGGCCACTTCTTTAAGCGTAGTCAAAAATTTCCCTGCCGGAGGCCTGGTCGCTACGTCCAACCCGCTCCCTGAACACGGAGGATCGATAGCGCCTGGCTGCTGGGCCCACGTACTGGTACCCGGGACGGCATTTGTACCGGATTCCTTCGGCGGGGGAAGGGTGCAGTCTGCGTCTTTGGCTTGCATGCTTGCCGGCATGAGCATACAGGAGGATGTGAGCTGAAAGCCCTTTTTCACGGTGTACATTTGGTAATGCGGGACATCTTCTTCTGCAGAAATTCCCAGCACATTTCCACCGGTCTGGGTTTTATTCGTTCCGGCATTGGCACGCCTCAAGCCGTCGGCGAGCCGTTGGGGGAGGAAGGTCAGAAGCGAGCCTTTAGTTTCACCGGTCGATTTTTCTTGTAGGTCAATCGAGCCGGGACTAAAGACCGTTGCGGTTTTTAAAATATCTACGCGCGTGCCATAGGTACTGTAGCAGTCTTTTCTTTCCTCATCCGTACACACGGTGCCGGTAATGAGATTGAGTACATTGTCTACAAGTGTCCTGACTGCGGCGAGCACTTGCCCAATAAATCCTTCCACCGGAACTTCTACCGATGGTACCTGCCGTTTTTCCTGGTCAATGTCACAATGAAACAAGTCTGCTTTGTGATCCTGATTTATGGTGAATCCACCGCCTTCTGTTTCGTCGACAATTTCTTTTTTTTCGACTTTCCACGCTAACCCTGTTCCTTTAATTTCATTAGGCCGGAGACTTCCGCGGATTGCCCCTAAGATATTGTAATGCGCTTGTGTGCGCGGGTATGCATCAGGCAATTGTTTACTCTGCAGTGTCAACTTGTTGATTCGGGTAGGCGACTTCCTTGTGGAGAGCGGCGGGAATCAGAGACTCTTTGATTCTTGGATCCAATGCCTCACTGAGCTTAGTATCATCCTTCGTAAAATCAGCAAACGGTACGTTGTCGCCGTAGAGCTCTTTTACATCCAAAAATAGTTTTGATTCATCTATGTCTATCCCTTGCGTCGTTATGATTGATCCGGTGGTAGGCTTCGTATTGGTGACGTCGTGCACTCTCCAGGGAGCGGTACCTGCGGTATTATCCAAAACTTCACCGAAGGAAACTTTACATCCCCATTCTTCCTCGCCGCATGATGTGCTTAAGAATCCCGCAAGCGGCGCTTCGCCGATATAAAATTTCATTCCCGCGGCATTCACTTTATCTGCCGCAATATCCGCTTGAGCTCGTTCGTCCTCGCTATAATAGTGAGACGATACCATGGAGGCGCCAGCCTGTTTATTGCCCGGTATGAGATTGGTATTTGGCCCATCACAGCTACTCCTTGGATTATTTCCCATTTGTCCAAGGCCGGCGTTTCCGATGCCAGCACCTTTTACCTGGCCTAGACCAGAGCGCGCCCATTGGTTGTATCCGGCAACAGCACTTGCGTCATCATAACAGTGTGGTTCGTTGGCTGGTTCAATGCCATAGAGATTTCCATTGCCGCGAGAAGCCTGGATGGTCTGCGCCAGTATCTGAGGATATGCAGAACTTTTATATCCGCCGCCGTACCATGCCGCGACCTGATCGCGGGATAATTTGGGGAATCCGCCGCCGCCATTTGCGAAATCTCCAACCGTAAGGATAAGTTTAACGCCGGCAGCTCCGGCTCCGGCAAGCATCCGGTTCACGCACTCCGGTACGTTTCCCGGGCATGACCTGCTGATAAATACGCGGACAACATTGGTGCCACAGGCTTTGAGGGAGTTGAGGTGATCGGCAATTTGTCCGGAACTTAACGGGCCGCCACGGCCGTTGCCGAGGGAATAGACATTGTATCCCAAGAACTCAAATTGTCCGGCCCATTTTTTCATGCCGCCGCAGATCGTCGTGGGATTGCCCGGATCGCCCAGATTTTGTCGAAAAATTGAGTATTTATCGGTGTCTCCTAATGGATTGTTTTGATCGCCGGAATATTGCCAAATGAGGTATCCTTTTGCGCCTTTTTCCTTAAAGTGCTGTAATTCTTTATCAAGTTTTGCGCCAAACGATTGCCCGGAAGGTGAAGGAGTTTGTGCAAAAACCGGCATTACGGTGGTGAGAAATATCAGCGAAGCGCTTACTATGTTGATCATGGTTCTGTGCATGATGATTTCATGATACCAAATTGACAAATGGTTTGCAGAGAACATACAATCGAGGATACGATCGGGAGATGTATAGACGCAATCTTTAGTATGAAAGGTCATTCTTCTCAAATTAGGAAAGCAGTCATTCCGGCCGCTGGCTTTGGTACTCGCTTTTTGCCGCAGACCAAGGCCATGCCCAAAGAGATGCTGCCGATTGTCGATAAACCGGTCATCCAGTACGTGGTGGAGGAATTAGTTGCCTCCGGTATTACCGACATCGTCATTGTCACCGGTTGGCACAAACGGGCAATCGAAGACCACTTTGACTACCCCTATGAACTGATTAAAACCCTCGAACAGCAAGGAAAAGAAAAACTTCTGGAAGAAGTCAAACGTACTGCGGAGCTTGCCAACTTTATTTATATCCGTCAAAAAGGACCCTATGGTAACGCCACACCCGTCCGGTGCGCGCGGCAAGTGATCGGCGAGGAACCGTTTGTCGTCATCTGGGGTGATGAATTTATTTATGCCACACCACCTCGTGCCAAACAATGTATTGAAGTCTTTGAAAAATACGGCGATCCGGTGATTTCGGCGGTCCGCGTACCGAAAGAGGATGTGTCGCGCTATGGCATCGTAGACGCCGTCAACGTGGAAAAAAATGTCTGGCAGATTAAAAAACTTATCGAAAAACCAGAGCCTCAAGAAGCGCCATCAAATCTGGCAGCGCACGGATGCTACATCTTGACTCCTGATATTTTCCCGATTTTGGAAGATTTACCACTGGGGAAAAGTGGGGAGCTGTGGCTGACGGATGGGATTGCCGAACTTATGAGGATGCGACCGGTGTATGCCTGCGAAGTCACCAACGGCAAATACTACGACACCGGCAATAAACTGGAATACCTCAAGACCGTCGTAGAATTTGCCCTCGCGCATAAAGATCTCAATGGGGATTTTCGTGCATATCTCAAATCGCTTAAACTCTAAACTCTAATTTGAAATTTCATCCGGTTCTTCTCCGTAGATGACCACTTTAGTTCCCTCACTAGCGGCACGGACTGTGATAGACCACGCCTTGGGATCAGTGAGTGGGGGATCAGCCCATGCAAAAAGCATTTTGGCGTCTTCTGTGCGCAAATTCACACATCCGTGACTCATGGGATGGCCAAAGTTATTGTGCCAGTACGTGCCATGCAGACTAAAGCCGCGGCTGGCGGGTACTTCGTTGTTGCCGAAAAACATGACCCACGGCACATTGGGTAAATAATAATACGTCGCCCCGCTCCCGCCGCTCATCAGGGTACTTTTTAGTTTGGTCCAAACGTAAAACGTGCCGGTGGGCGTCCTTCCCCATTTGCCGGTTGAAGTTAAAAACTCAAATACTTTACGATTTCCTTCAAACGCATAGACTCGCTGATGCGTGAGGTCTACTTCAATGCGTTTTTCTCCAGCAGATGCTCCCAGGACATTGAGCGGTGCCATAAGGCTTGCTATGGTCGGCGGCGTTGCGGCGTTCCCGTGAAATTGTGCGTGTGTCCTGTCGTCTTGGGTAGGCGGCACAAGGGTTTCCCCTGCGATGAGTTTTTGGAGAGTGGTGGGGTCAGCAAGCGGCTCTTCCTGTGGTGGCAAAGCGGGAAGGAGCGGTTGAACGAGAAAAAATGCGCCAACGAAAAATCCGAGAACGCCAAAGAGTTTTACCCACGCGGCTTCTGCCAACGTTAACTTCATGATTTCTACTATGCACTTGATGTGTTCCAATTGTCAATCAGGGAGTTGCAAAGGGAGTGCGGTTGCGGGTATGATAATAATGCCTATGCGTCAGTCAGCGCAACGCATTAAAGGGCTTGGATTTGTTCTTTGGCACGCACGGCACGAATTTTATCATGTGCTCTTGGGACTGGTGTGGGCGTGGTTTTTGCGTGAATGGTGGAATGAGTTCAATGTCCGGTGGATTTGGTGGGCACTTTTTGCTTCTCTTCTTCCTGACGCGGATCACGTGCTCTACTTTTTTCTTTATGGCAGAAAAGACTGGTATGCCAGGGAAATACGCAACCTTTTATGGAGTCGACAATGGCGAAACCTTGCGACCTTTATCGAAAACGGCCACAAGTCCAACACATCTCTTGCGACACATAACATCTATTTTATCCTTCTCTTTTTTGGATTTGCGGCTATCTCGCTGTCTATTGAACTGCGCGTTGGAGTTATCTTTTTTGGCGCGATGATCATTCACTATGTGTTTGACATTGTTGACGATCTTCTTTCGCTTGGGCGAGTAAATCCTAACTGGAAGAGATTAAAGAGGATCAAAGCACGAGGTCAATAAGGATTCCCATTGGGAGATGCTCTAAACAGTCCGCCGACTACGGCGATGTGGTAGGCAAGATATAGACCAAATATGATACTCAACAGTCCTGATGCCCCTGTGATCCACCGATCAATGTGGGCATATTTTTTTGCCGAATGAATGACAGGGAAACCAATAACCGTCGTTAGGGTTACCATGCCGATTGCCGTCCCGATGCCGAAGACGAGAAGATAAATAACTCCAAAGAGCGGTCTGGTAATACTTCCTAAAACAAGAAGGGTAATTGCCGCAGATCCTGCCAGCCCGTGAACGAATCCCACAACCAACGGACGAGCAAGTTGAAGGGCGCCGTAGTGGTGAATAAATGTGGAGAGTCTTTCCGCTCGGCCTAGATATTTCTCAACTTCTTCTTTATGCCGATGCACATGGACATGCGGTTGGTCGCCGTGAAAGTGGAGGTGCGCATGGATCATGCCGTGGTCAGAAAGCATTTTGACCATCCGTTGGAGGACACCGGTAAGATTAAGAATTCCCAGGAGCATCAACGTCAGCGCCACGAGGAATTCAAAGAAAAGCCCCAGCCGCTGCGGGAGACGCAGGTGAAAAACAATGATCGCCACGCCAACGATAAAAATAGTAATGGTGTGGCCAACGCCCCACATCACGCCAATAAGCGAAGCTGCGCTGATACGCCGATGCCTGGCAACGAGCGTCGTCACCGCGACCACGTGGTCGGCATCCGTGGCATGACGAATGCCTAAAAACAAACCCAAAAAAAGGATGGAAACAATGTTCACGGAACAAAAAAGGTATAGGGATCAGATCGGATGATTTTTCCTGCTACCGGGAAAGTAACATAGTATTCATACGTGCCAGAAGCAAGGTTGGTGAGGAAGAGCGTGTGGAGAAGGTTGTCTTTGGTTTGCATGACCTGTTCATATTCCCCGATGTGGAGGGTGACTTCTGTGGGGGAGCTGGTGGTGAGGACTATATTTGCCGATTGATGCGAAACAAAAGCTTCTTGGTATTGTACTATGTGCCGCGCCTCGAGAAGCGTGGTCTGTTGACCATACAGATAGGTGGTGACCAGGCCTATGGTTACGATGAGCGCAATACTTGCCAAAAGCACGCTTGAAACCTGCGGCAGGGGAATGTTCCAGAGCTTGAAGTAGGAAAGTTTAGCCTCCTGTGCTTTTTTGAATGCAAACAGTTGCGCCTGGGGGAAAAAGTAGCCATGATTATTGGGGCATCTCCATACGCGAGTATCCGGGGGGATATTTTCGCCGTGATAGATGCGCAGTTGCTCCTGACATGTTGGACAGACGGGATGGTTAGGTTTCGTCTCAATCTCAAACGCCGCCTGAGACCTTTCTATGTCTTCGGTTTTGAGGTAGTTGGCGTTGAACGCATCCAGCCAGTGGCCGTGGCAGGTTGGACAGGTGGCGTAGGAGATGGTTAAGCCACGGCGCGTCTTTTTTTGTTCAATAAGGTCTGCATCATCATTGGGACACCGCATACCAGGTAGTGAAACTTCAGGCAAAACGCCGACCATAAAGGTACTCCTTTAATCGGCGCTTGAGAAGCCTCCCTCCTTGATTGGTTTTAAGATAGGCTTCACGACGTTTTGCATCTCTTCTGTCCATACAGGCTTCATAATAAATAAGCGTCCATGGTTTATAGGGCTTTGTAGAAAAATTCAATCCCAGATTATGTTCTTTTACCCGACGAATCAGGTTATGGGTGTATCCTATGTATAACTCTCTATTCAGTTTACTCTCAAGTATGTATACATAAAAGAACATAATCTGCTGAAGTTCTACTACCTGGATACTTTCAGTATATCAGAGTAATTAGCGTGCCAGTTGGAGGAACGCAAGCGAGGGGACTTCGAACCAGTAGGACGGCCCTTTGGCACCAGTATCCGTCGTGGTCCTGAAAATGAGGAGTGTCGGGGACGCCCAGCCGGTGGCGTTTTGGAAGGTATAGGGGATCTTTTTTTCCTTAAACAGCGCAGTAACGTCTAAATGGTGTTCTTGGTTCGGAAAGAGTTTACCGGACGTATTGAGCACGAGGTAGCTCGCTCCTGTTGCGTTTGTCTCCTCAATAAAAACGTATTTCTCCGTTCCCGGAGACCAGGCATTATAGGGGAGGGCCATGGTGGTAGGATTATCGCTGCTCATCGTTTTTTCGAAAATCAACTGTTCGTTATTGCCGTCAATATCTGCAGTAAAAAAGGAATAGAGGCGCGAGCCGTCGGGGGAGCGCTTCGTGCGCATGATGAGCTTTCTGGTGCCGTCGGGATGATGGACATCGGTTTCCTCGTTCATTGTGGTGATTTTGGGAAGCTGGACGAGTGGTTGAGAACCTTGGGGACTTTGAGTATTTTGAGGACTTTGTACACGCAGTGCAAAGATTGCACCTGCTACCAAAAGGAAAACAAAAAGCACCATGATGCCGATATTACCTTTTTTCCTCATATATCCATTGTCACATCCGTTACCGCATAAATCAAGGGCCTCTTGCATAGCACTATAATCTATGTTACAAGTTATTACGTAATCTTCTTGCCTATTTTCTGCCTCAATCTCTTTTTTCATGACATACTTCTTTATGAGCATTCCAATACGGAAGGAGGTGAAGAAAAAATGCGACAATGGATTACCCGTGTTATAGCAGTTATTGCAGCTTTGGTCGTTTTTCCCATAGTAAGAGTCTATGCCGTAGAAGCTCCATCGTTATCCGGAAATTACCTCGGCTTCGATGCAGTAACGCTCTGGTGGAGTCAAGTGCCGCAGGCAACGTATCAAATCTGGTACGGGCCAAGTGATAACCAATATGCACACGCAGCAGCAGTCGGGCAGGGAACGTCGTTTACCGTGCAGTCACTGTTTCGGAGTACATCGTATGTCTTTCGTGTGAAAGCACTTCGCGATGGGCAGGAAGCAGTGTCTAATGCAGTATGGGCCTCTGTAGGAGCCTCCGGGCGCATGCCGGAAACGGCAGGAACCACAGTATTTCAGCCGTCTCCATCGTTTACGCCAGTGACAAGTGCGCAGTACCAAGGGAATGGAGCAGTGAGCGTGTGGTGGAGTCAGGTGCCGGGGGCCACAGGATACCAACTGTGGTATGGTCCGACGGACAATCAGTACGCACATTGGGTACCTCTCCCTGCATCAAGTATGGCATATACCGTGGGAGAACTCTTCCGCGACACAACGTACGTGTTCCGCGTTAAGGCAATGGTGGATAGTACGTGGTATGTTTCCAACGCGGTTTCGGTATGGGTGGACTGGAGTGGACGCGCACCAGTTCCTGGGCCGATGCCACAGCAGGTGACGCTTCAACCATCGTATAGTGCTTCCTTATGGGGAAGATATATGGGTGGTGATGCGGTTTCGTTATGGTGGAACAGTGTGCCTGATGCCACATATCAGATATGGTATGGGCCGAAGGATAACCCGTATGCACACAATGTGGTCTTAGATAAAAATTCAACGAGCTTTACCGTTCAAGCGCTTTTTGCGAATACGTCATATGTATTTAGTATTAAAGCACTGGTGAATGGTACCGTGGTTGCCCAGTCCAACTGGGTGAGTGCGTGGGTGGACGCCTCTGGCCGTCCGCGATAAGTGAGAATTACGTTTTTTTCTTGCTCGCTCGGTGTTGAAGCTTCAATACCGGGCGAGTGTTTTTGGTTGAGAGAAATACTATGGTATATTCAAATAGGTATGGGTATTACGACTATTTCAGCTAAAATCAGTAGTGTCAAAGAACCACAAAAGCAGATTGTCGAGAAATGTATGGTAGATACTGGTGCAGCCTATACGGTCGTTCCCTATGCATCTGCCAAAAAACTTGGTCTCAAGGCGGTCAAAACTCAAGAATTTGTCCTGGTTGATGGTACCAGTGTAAAGCGCAAATTGGGACATGCATTTGTGGAAATCGACGGAGATCGCGCACCATCAACGGTTGTCATCGGCGAAAAGGGAGATTTTGCGCTTATCGGAGTCGTGACGCTCGAAAATATGGGGCTTATGGTTGACCCATTTAAAAGAAAACTTCGCCCCATGCGGCTCATTCTTTCGTAAGAACAACGTAGGTCTTCCTAGTCAAACTTCAAACCGTATGGCATGAAATCACAAAGGTACTTGAAATGTGCCATATTCGTTTGACATCGGTAAAATCCAGCAATTCCTCAATCCGCAGCCTGCTTTTGTATTATCTCCACAATGAGAACTTTTTTGTGAGTTCGGAAAGTTGGTTTTTATCACCAAAGAGGCAAATACCATAATACTCAAGTTCCAACTCTGGCGTTTCACTGGTTCGTTGTTTCTGCTCTGCAAATGTACCAACTGTCATTGTATTTGTAAAATCAGTAAATGGGATATTGTTTTCTTTCAAAGCATTGCGAAATGTTCTTATCTGATTTGAGTTATCAGCAGACAGGATGATGAATGGGTTATCCGAGATATTTCGATGTTCACCGTCATCCTTATCAATGTAACTATCAAACCGCATTGCGTCTTTGTCTTGAATATAAGAACCAAGACCAGCTGCCATGTGCCCTAAAGCGTTCATGAGTTTGCCAGTTTCAATTTTTTTATTAAGAACTGCTACAAACTTATTGGTAGTTGGATTAGTGTTCATGGGACTTATTATATCAAAAGACACTGCAGGTCCGGAGGGAATCGGACCCCGTTGATGGTTTTGCCTGCCCGCCGCGCTGTCACAGGGCAGGGCCACCAGGATTCGTCCCGATAGGGCAGGGCCACCAGGATTCGAACCTGGATGAAGGGTTTTGGAGACCCTCATGCTACCGTTGCATCATGGCCCTGCTCCATCGGGATTGGAGACTGCTGTGATACCATTTCACCACGCCCCTGCGCTATGGCAGGCGGGGAGAGCCCTGGTCTACCATTAACCTACGGACCTAGAATGTTTGTATTATATCATTTTTCAACTCACATGAGTCATCCTATTGAGGATGATATTTCCTAAAAACCCACTAAGTTTTAGCTGTCACTTGAATTTATTGGGTTTTGAAACTATGATGAAATAGTAGGGACAACATGATTCAGAAAACAAAACGATATATATCAAGGAAAAAATTTGTTAATCCCTATACGCATATTGAGTGGAAAAAAGCACAGGTATTATTTCAACGTCCCATGGTGCAAGAACCATCAAAAAATAAATTTCCTTCGGTAAACCAGATTTTGCAGATTATTGCACGAGCGGGCGATGTGGGAGCACTTTTTCTTTTTAAAGGCGACAAGCCTGGCCTTGATTCCCTGATATATAAAGAATTTCCTAGAGGAGATCATTGGCGAGCGAAACAAATGATAAAACAGTTGGCTAAACAGCATTATATACATATAAAAGAACACCGTGATGGTAAAGTTACTGTAAGTATAACGAAACAGGGTATGACCCGCGCTTTAACATATAGGCTGGATGCAATGCATCTTATACACCCAAAAAAGTGGGATAATAAGTGGCGCGTCGTGATTTTTGATATTCCGGAACGGTATAAACGCATACGAGATATATTTCGCATGCGGCTTGGGCAACTCGGACTTTATCAGTTCCAGGAGAGCGTCTATGTTTTTCCCTATCATTGTTTTGATGAAATAGAATTTTTGCGCGAACTG
>JACPFZ010000030.1 GCA_016182725.1 Candidatus Gottesmanbacteria bacterium | reverse complement strand
CCCATCGCCGTTCGTAATCGGCGATGGCCTGTCTTGCTGCTACTGCTGTTGGGTATAGATTCGGCATTTCGAAACTTCGACCGATGTCTTCCCCTAGTACGTTAATTAACCGTACTTCGTACATTAGACCCCCTCCTTAGTTGAATCCGCTAGTGCGTTGTCCCTTGTCCTAGGAGTAGCGGCCCCCTAGGAAGTAGGTCTTTAGAGACAATTTTCAACGCTTGATAGCGGGTGGGTGCGGTCACTACCCATCCTTGCAAATAGTGCCCACTCGCTATATGCGTTGCTAGGACTATTTCGTGATCCGCCCTGCTCCGCTCCCAGATCGCCGAACACGAAAGATGGCCATCAGGTAGCTCTACCACTAGCCAGCGTTTCATTGTACTCCTCTTCTCACAGTTGAATCCATAATGGGGACAGTCTACATTGGACTTCTATAGGCACTCTGTTCAGACACTAGGGATTGCCGATTTTCCGGGCTTGCGCATAGGATATGTTCAATGCGTAAACAGCATGCCAGTTCCGAGCAGACTTAAAAGAGGCGCATCGACGCACAATTACATTACCTTCTCGCCGGATTATGGCCCATGATTCGCCTTGGCGCTTGATATAGTAATCCGAACTTGACGCTTTCATAAATTACATTTCTGGCCAACATATGTGAATGGGACGTTTAGCTCTCCTAGCATAGCGAACAGTCGCCCAAGTACCAGAGCGCAACTCTTCTTTTGAGGTTTTTGGACAGGCAATCATAAAATCAACTTGGTCCACAATATCATGATTTCGATCCAAGTAGTATTTTTCCGGCAAAACAATATCGCCTTGTTTGAAAGCACGAGCTTTAGGATCTAAAGGAGGGTGCACTATGATTTTGGTACTGGGGGACACACGACGACAAATATCATGTGCCTCCGCATCCACTCCAATACAATCTCCATGATGCAGCTCTTCAGGCGGATTCAGTTGAAAGAATTCTTCCAGGAACTCTTTTTGCGCTTGAGTGGCGCCTTTAGCTGTTCCTGTGATTCCTATTCGCATGATGTTTTCACACCAAAAGAACCTTTTCTGCCCGATTTCCAAACCATCCAATGAGTTCTGTCCTGTACGATAGGGCGGCGCTCCATGACCAGATCATAGGCGTCCCACCACGGAATGCCCTCGAATTTGTGTAAATAGTATACTATGGTTAGGGGAGATCGCTCCACCCCTGCCCAGCAATGCACGAGCACCGGCCCTTTTACCCTGTGCCGATGAATAAGGGTGCCGATATCGTGAAGCTGCTGCTCAAAGACAATAGTACGACCTCTTATGCCTGAAACAGCAATAGGTAATACTATAGCAGAAACGGGATATCCTTTAAGATTAGCTTCCCCAGCCACATTGACCACCAACCCATGAGGATAGTGTTGAGCGAAAGGAATTGCATCAATGAATTCCCCCAAATATAGATTATCTGCAATTCGGCTATACATCAGACCTCATCACCGCTTGATATTTCCCGTTACGCCTATATTATACTATAAATCGTGTCGAAAGTAAAGTAGGTTATACCAAGTCCCCCGATATCTGGAATGCACACACCCAACTAGGAAGGGGACCACGGGCGAAAATAACACACCCTACACATGAATCAGGGCCATGGATCGACTCTTGATGCATGCGTTCGTTCTCCATGCTACCGCCTGTCGTTAGGACATCATCGACGATAAGGATCGGGCCAGAATTGCTTTTGTGCTCATCCATATGGCGGGCAAATGCTAGCCCACCAGTAGCAATCCCGATTACGGTTCTGAAAGGGCCCAGCCTCAGCGCCATGACACCAGCGATAGTAACCAGGTCTGCATCAGTTAACGCCTTACAATCGATCATCCAGGTAGATTGCGTTCCGCTATAGAGCTTAAATATCCCCGATTTGAATAAATGCGTAGAATTACGCAAGGCACGCAAATCTACCCCTTTGCGATGCTCATCCCCGCTCCCCCAGCATTTGTCGCAAACATCGGTTGTCATCGCCTGCCCACCAATCGTATGCCGCCACGTTGATGTGTCGCCATAGCCCTTGGTGCCCAACCCTTGGCAGGTCCGGCAAACATTGTCAACACCCCTGTTGTGAACAAACTCCCAATAATAGGCTAGTCTTTTATCCCCCGCTTCAGTGGCTTGTTGCATAAGTTTATATATATCATTTTCAGCTATTGGCATCGATATCCCCCTTACCGAGACATTCCGGCTAATTGCCTAGCACGTTCTGTTCGTTGCTCGAGACTCCCCCAAGCTGCGCACCGATAGCATCCGCCTGAATGGCTTGCGTAAGCACAAGAACAAACATCTGAACATGGCTCAATTATAGTGCATGGACACGCGCCAGATTTCATCTCCAAACGATATATCTCGCGCCTTAACAGCTCTAGTGTTTTGTGAATACCGCAGGCATAGCCATACATCAAATCACAGCCACAGGATTCTCTCTTCAGGTTTTCTAACAGTTCGTAGGCCGTCGTCCTACTCACGGCTCGGTCCCTCCCTCTTCATGATAGATCTCCCCGTTCATTCTGTGATTGTCTGGATCCCGCAATAGCGGCAGAAAACTTGATTGCCAATAGGTGGCCTGGAAATCTCCCATGAGAAACTTCCATCTTTGCTAGAAGCAAACACTTTGACAGGAGTGCACCACTCATGTTCGCAATCACCTAGAACCTCTCGTATCTCCACCAGCACACAATTTGGTTTGTGAATCAGCCCATAAAAATCATAGCCTTTGCCATTACACCATCGACAAGAAGCTGTCTTTTTACGCGATGAAGCATTCGCATCATCTAATGTATCATGAGCTTTTTTCAGCAGCAATCGCAAAGACATTATCTAACTCCATCAAGGTGCCAAAATTATATGAAGCAACTAATTCCGAAACACTATCCGCATTGAGATGGATCCAATAAGGTCGGCCGATTGCTACACGCCATCCTCGTCCTAAATAGAGGGATGTGGGCTGATAGTGTGTGAACAACACTAAGCTGAAAGTTTCTTCTCTCGCCCGATTGCCATAATAGCGCTCTATCCACAAAAATGGGACCGAACAATCATTGCGATTATGTCTGAAGAATAGATTGGCGATTTCTCCCGCAATAGCCTCGGCCAAATTGGTTACAGAGGTATTGTCATTGTCGGATCGTTCAGAACAGATGATTAGAGGGATTCTATCTGGGGCTATGAGGATATGGATATTGCATTTCGCCCCAGGTTCCCAGAGACCATCATATTCATGCACGAATGAACCTCGCCATGAGTGGCCTTCCTCATTTTCCATCTTTTCTT
>JACPFZ010000028.1 GCA_016182725.1 Candidatus Gottesmanbacteria bacterium | reverse complement strand
TCGTGGGATAGTCTCCCCGGCGATCCGTTCTATAGCGTCAAACTTGGTTTAGAACAAACATTGTTTGTTCTGGTGAGCCCTTCGTTTTCCGCACAGGGAAACTTAAGCGTCAAATCTACAGCGCGCAGGTGTTCCGACGCAAAGCGACTGCTTGCAGATAAAGGCTCGGTAGAAGGGCTTGCATACCTGGACAAGCAAGTGGCGACTACAAAAACCATTATTGAAAAAGGAAGTGATGTCAAGGCGCAGCAGCAGCTTGCCCAAACATATATTAACACGCTGAAAGATGTTTCTAGCCAACTTGAGGCGGAAAAGCAAGCCATTGCAGCCGCACCGTCGACGAGTACACTCATTGCACCACGACCATCACCAGTGCCGACGTCTCCTCCCACCCCGACCCCGACACGTCCTCCTCTTGGTTCCGTTCGGACAATTACCCCAACGCATGCGCCGACGCCTACATCCACGCAACCACCGCCCCCACCCACCCCGACCCCTGTGCGAGCAACAAGATGTGATGAACCAAATCAGTGAGACCCAGGAAACCATTGAGCAAACGATCAACGACCTTCAACACGTCGTTCAGGCAGCAGGCGCGGGAGGCAGGCAAGAGGGAAGGAAAGAAATCAAAGAGGATGTCAAAGAGCAGAAGAGAGATAATAAAGAAAAAAGAAAAGAAAAAGACTGACCGGCGTGATGTTTATGTTTGAAAAAAAAGAACTCAAAAAAAGAAGCGAGAATTTATCCGAGTGGTATACGGACGTGGTTTTAAAAGCCCAGCTTGCGGATTACGCGCCGGTAAAAGGCACGATGGTGATCCGGCCGTATGGCTATGCGATTTGGGAAAAAGTCCAGGCGATTTTTAACGACATGATGAAGTCCGCAGGAGTTGAGAACGCTTACTTCCCTTTATTTATTCCGCATTCGCTGATGGATCTAGAAAAAGAACACGTGAAAGGATTTTCACCGGAGCTAGCAGTCGTGACGATTGGTGGAGGAGAAAAACTCAAAGATCCACTCATTGTCCGGCCCACCTCGGAAACCATTATGTATGCTATGTATGCCAAATGGATTCACAGCTGGCGTGATTTGCCCCTTCTTATGAATCAATGGAATAATGTGGTGCGATGGGAAAAGCGTACCTATCTTTTTTTGCGTACGACGGAATTCCTTTGGCAGGAAGGACATACCTGCCATGCAACGGAAAAAGAAGCAGGAGAGATGGTCATCCGCGCGCTTGACTGGTATAGGCAAATTTACGAAGACTATTATGCCATGCCGGTTATTCTCGGCACCAAAAGTGAGACAGAAAAGTTTGCCGGTGCGAAAACAACATATGCTATTGAAGCCTTAATGCCGGATGGAAAAGCATTGCAGGGAGCAACCTCTCATAATCTTGGTCAAAATTTTTCCAAACCTTTTGAAATTAAATTTCAGAACAAAGAGAGGAAGGAAGAATTTGTCTGGCAAACATCGTGGGGCCTGTCAACGCGGTCGCTTGGCGGGTTATTTTTGACCCATGGCGATGATAGCGGACTTATCTTGCCTCCGAAGATTGCGCCAATCCAGGTGGTCATCGTACCGATTGTTAAAACTGAAAGCAATACAAATGTATTGTTTTCGTATTGTCAGGATATCAAAGAGGCGCTTACCAACGGTGGCGTGCGGGTGAGATTTGATGACCGCAGTGAACCATCGGTGGGGCGGCGTTTTAATGAATGGGAAGTGAAGGGAGTGCCATTGCGGTTTGAAATCGGAGAGCATGAAGTCAAAGACCGTACGGTAACGATTGCCCGCCGTGATACCGGTAAAAAAAAGGTCTTTGACCGCAACCGCATGCTGGTGGAAACCCAGAAACTTTTGGAAGAAATTCAGACGCATTTGTTTGCGAAAGCAAAAAAGTTTCTTGAACAACATACGCATGAAGTATCCTCCTATGACGAATTTAAAAAGATCATGAGTTCGACGCGCGGGTTTTTGCGGGCGTTTTGGTGCGAGGATGCGGATTGCGAGGTAAAAATTAAAGAAGAGACAAAAGCAACCACGCGCTGCTTGCCTGTAGACTCCAAAAAAGAACAAGGAAAATGTATTCGCTGCGGCAACCCTGCCACCCACCGCTGGATGTTTGCCCAAGCATACTAGCCTTGTCGAATTTCACCAAAAACAGTATACTTAGTCAGTGAAAACGATAGTTACTCATATCGGGCCGGATTTGGACGCCATAACCAGCGTTTGGCTTATCAAGACCTTCTTTTCCGACTGGGAGGAAGCGGCAATCGTCTTTGTTCCGGCAGGCACCACTCTTGAAGGAAAGCCCGCAGAAAGTGATCCAGATATTCGGCACGTTGACACCGGGTTTGGGAAATTTGACCATCATCAGACCAATGCAGACACTTGCGCGTCGCTTCTGGTGTACGATGAGCTCAGAAAGACGCGCGGAGAAGATGAAGCACTTCGGCGGATGGTAGAGGCGGTGAATGACTTTGACCATTTCCGCGAAGTATTTTATCCAAATGCGACTGCTGATTATTGGGAATTTGGATTAATAAGTGCCATTGACGGCTGGCGGCTCATCCATGCGGATAATCCCATTAAAATTGTAGAGCTTGGGATGCAGGCGCTGGACGGCGTTTACAAAGTGTTTCAGAATAAAGTCTGGGCAGAGAAAGAACTGAAAGAGAAAGGCATCGAGTTTGAAACGAAATGGGGTAAAGGAGTTGGGATCGAGACGGTCAATGATGAGGTCGTCCATCTTGCCCAAAAGATAGGGTATGTGGTCGCCGTACGCAAGGATCCGAAGAAAGGCTATTTGCGCATTAAAGCATTGCCTAAAGACGAAATAGATCTTGAATTGATTTATAACACATTAAAACAACAAGAACCCGATGCCACTTGGTTTTTACATGCCAGTCATCATATGGTCTTAAATGGATCAAGTAAAAATCCAGACATGAAACCATCAAAACGGAGTTTGCAAGAAATTATTGAGGTCGTCAAGCATGGATAATTGTATTTTCTGTCAAGTCATTTCGGGGAAGTTGCCTGGGACATTTCTCTATAAAGATGATGATGTGGTAGTTATCAAAGACATCCATCCGCAGGCAGCGGTACACTACCTCGTGATTTCCAAAAAACATGTGCCCGAACTCGTTGAAGCAGATGATGCATTGTTGATGAAAGTGATGAGTACGGTGAAAAAGATAATCAAGGAACACCATATCGCCAATTATCGAATCGTCAATAATGGCCAAGGTGCGGCACTTATTGATCACATGCATGTTCATGTGTTAGGGAGTATCGATAAATTCAGAAAATTGTAAGTCGCCCTAAAAATTTCGCAAATTCATGAAATGAATTTTCAGGGAAATTCAGCGAAATTTTCAGGGTCTAAGAAACACTAAGCCTCACAGATTCGGCAAAGTGTTTCTAAGAGAGGTGGTGTTTTTTAACTATGGTATTTGTAAAAGCGCAGCCGGGAGATACATCAGACTCGCTGATCCGAAAATTTACGCGCAAAGTTCTGGCAGAAGGCATTTTGCAGGACTTAAAGAAGCGCGAGTTTTATCAAAAACCGGCAGAGGTACGCAAAGAAAAAAAGCGGGAACTCATTCGCAGACTCAAGCACCCGAATCGGTATTAACTCATTATGTTATTAGACGGCTTGCGACAGGACTTGACTGCGTCGATGAAAAAAGGCGACAGTGTCCGTGTAGACACACTGCGGTTCTTGCTGGCGGCAATCAGGAATAGCGCGATTGCAAAATATGACGCTGCCGGAGAAAGCAAGATGACTGATGCGGATGTTTTGGACGTGATTAAAAAACAGGCAAAGACCCACAGGGAATCCATCGATGCCTTCACCAAAGGAAACCGGCCGGATTTGGTCGAAAAAGAGCAAAAGGAACTCGCAATCCTTGAAGTATTTCTTCCGAAACAAATCTCCGATGAAGAACTTAAGGCACTTCTTGCACAGGTGGTTGCTTCTAGAGAAACCAATTTTGGACTTTTGATGAAGCAAGCGATGACCGCAGTGGGAGGAAAAGCAGATGGAGGAAGAGTGTCTTCAATTTTGCGTCAAATGACGCAAAACAAATAAGTCCAATATGATTACTGTTTTATTTCAGACAGAATCGCACTTTCCGGTGTCGCGGGAAAAGGTAAAAGACGCTGCTATAAAGGTGCTCACCGGCAAACTGCAAAGCGATGCGGAAGTGAGCATTGCTATCGTGGGTGATCGCCGCATGCGGGAGCTCAATCGCACGTATCGGCACATAGATGCGACGACCGACGTCCTCTCTTTTCCTCAAAACGATCCATCGCAATCGATGCGGCCATTTGTGAATCCGCCGGACAATGTACTTTATCTCGGCGATATTATTGTTTCCTATCCGCAGGCAGTGCTTGAGGCATCCAGCGACAATATGATGGTGGATGATAAAATAGTACAATTGGTGCTTCATGGGTTAGATCATTTGATGGGAATACACCATCCAGAGTAATATGTCTTTCTACCGCATCTATCGGCCACAGGTATTTGAGGAACTCGACAACATTCGTGTCCGTGAGACACTGCGCATGCTTCTTGCTAAAGAGAAAAAGGATTTGCCCCATGCGTATCTTTTTAGCGGACCGAGGGGTACAGGGAAGACCACGGCAGCCCGACTCATCGCAAAACTTTTTCAATGCGAAAAACCTCAAAAAAATGGAGAGCCTTGTGGGACGTGTGATCAGTGCAAAGCAATAGCTGCCGGTCGGGCAGTTGACGTTATAGAAATTGATGCAGCCAGCAATACCGGAGTAGATAACATCCGCGATCTGCGCGAAAAAATTATACTTGCTCCATCTGTTGCAAAGTGGAAAATTTACATCATTGATGAAGTTCACATGCTCTCTACCGGTGCGTTTAATGCGCTTCTCAAAACCCTCGAAGAGCCACCCAGCCACGCCGTATTTATCCTCGCAACGACGGATGTACAAAAAGTCCCGATCACCATCCAGTCGCGTGCTCTGCATCTTGCCTTTAGTAAACCTAGTCCCGAAGAAATCATTGCGGCCCTTACCCGTATTGTGGAAAAGGAAACCATTGCCATTGAAAAGGATGCACTTCGTCTGCTTGCAGTAGCCAGCGACGGATCATTTCGAGACGCAGTCAAGTTTTTGGAGCAGGTCAGCTTTCACAAAGGGAACATAAACGCAGGAGTCGTTTCGCAACTTCTGTCACTGTCTGACGAGCAGGTAACAAACGCATTTCTTGACGCTCTTGCAAAGAGGAATGCCAAAGAGGCGCTCGATATTATTGGGAAATTGATTGCTGATGGGAAAGACATGAAGACGTTTCTTGTCGTAAGCCTTTCCCGTCTTGAGCTTCTCCTTTTGACATCGGTAGAAAATAAACCCACTGATCCATGGAATAAAGACAGTCTTTGCGATGCGATTCGGAAGTTGAGTAGTGCATACGCGGAGATGCGATCATCGAGCATTGTGCAATTACCACTGGAGCTTGCGGTGGTTGAATATTGTAATGAAAAAGATTTACGATTTAAGAATTATGAATTAGGAATAAAGAAAGAGGAACTACAGAAAATAGAAAAACAGAAATCGGAAGACGATCCGCCGTCGATGGGGTTGCTCACCTTAGACAAGCTTACGGAGTGCTGGAAAGATTTTTTGGAAGCATTAAAGCCCTATAATCACTCGGTTGTCGGCGTTTTGCGATCCTCTCGACCAAAGGCAGTCTCTGGTGGTATAGTAACGATTGAAGCATTTTATACATTTCATCAGGAGAAGCTTTCAGAACCCAAAACAAAGGAAATGCTCGCAAACGCCATAAAAAAGTTATTCGGAGAAAAAGTTGCCGTAGAAGTCGTATTAGGAAAAAAGTAAAGCCAGGTAGTAGAATTTCGACACGCTTTTCACTTTGCCCGTGTCACTAACAGCTGCTTGGTTACAGGTAAAAACATTATTATAAAGAAAGGACGTTGAGATTTCACAAAAGCGTAAAAGGCAAAGGTCGAAATTTCACTACCTGGTATGATGAATCCATTTAAAGCACTGGGTGACATGAATGCAATGCGAAAGCAAGCTGTGGCTATTCAGCAGGCGCTCGAGAAGGAAGAATTTGAAGTAGTGAGTGGCAACGTCAAAATTGTCATTAACGGCAATCAAAGTGTGAAAGTCGTTGAGATTGATGGCGTTCCCAATGAAGAAGTGAAGCAGGTAGTGAACGACGCGATTAAAAAATCCCAGCAGGCAGCAGCGGGAAAGCTTGGAGAGCTGTCCAAACTGATGGGGCAATAAATGAACGTCGTTGTTACCGGCTCATTAGGATATGATTACATTATGGATTTCCCCGGTCGGTTTGCCGACCGGATCATGCCGGAGAAAATCCATAAAATCTCGTTAAGCTTTTTTGTAGAGACTCTTAGTAAGCAACTTGGGGGGACTGCCGGCAACATCGCATACACGTTAAAGCTTTTAGGGGTAGAGCCATATATTGTCTCTAGCGCCGGCAATGATTTTGCTCCGTATAAGACATTCCTCAAAAAACACAAGCTTTCTACTGCTTATATCAAGGAACACAAAGATGTTGCGACTGGATCATATTTTGTGGTAACCGATCAGGACGATAATCAGATTGGCGCATTTTATTCAGGCGCCACGAAGTATGCAAAGAATTTAGCCTTGAAAGGGGTGGCCTTAAAGGGATCACCCTTTGTGGTTCTTGCGCCGACCGAGCCAATCGCAATGAAACGGTATGTGGCGGACTGTCGTACATTACGATTACCTTATATGTATGACCCTGCGTTTCAAATTGACCAATTCGCGCCGGATGATTTGCGGGAAGGCATCATTGGCGCTCAAATTTTGGTCGGCAATGATTATGAGATCGCCCTTATTGAAGAAAAGCTCGCCATTTCCCACGAAGAATTACGGGTGATGGTGCCCATTGTTATTACCACCTTAGGGAGTAAGGGTTCAGTTATCGAAACACGAAAAGAGAGCATCCACATCAAGCCCGCAAAACCGAAAAATACCAGCGACCCCACGGGCGCAGGGGATGCGTACCGCGCAGGATTTATTGCAGGCTACTTGAAGTTTCATTCAAAGCTAAGCTTTGGTGCGGACGAGCTTGCAATCTGCGGCCAGATGGGATCGGTAGCCGCTGTCTATACCGTAGAGAAATATGGCACCCAGACGCACTCATTTACCAAAAAAGCATTCATCAAACGCTATCAGGAAAACTTTGGTGGATCACCGAAAATTTGATATATTTTGATATCTTGACAAAACCCTAGAGATTTTGTTATAAACAAAAGCTGTTGCACATTGACACATGGAAAAAGCGGAAAGATAGAAGAGGACGACGGTGAAATAAGCAGTTGTTTCACGGTGGTCCTCTTCTTAAGTACAAAGAAGATACAAAGAACTCAAAAGAGAGAGGACAGGAAGGAGGAGAAGTCAGCATCACCCCATTCGTTTCTTTTCTTAGAAAGAAAGGAGTGAACCTATGCGGGTAATGTGCTCGCGTAAAGGTGTCGCACGTCCGAGAGATTTCGGAATGCGGTATCGTGTCGTCGCTGACTAATCCTGGACAATCGGGCCGAAATCCCTAGCTTACGGTGATTTCCGTAGGGACCCCCGGTTGTCACCATTTGAACGGTGGAAGTCTGAAAACATGGCAAACATCCATTGAACAGGCGATGACGCAACCCGCCTGTCAGACTTCCATCCCCTTACCTTTTTTCAAGTTTTTAGAATAGTATTCTTTTCTTTGTCTTTACCCCTTTTTCCACTCGCTCGCCATTCATTTTGGGTCCTGCAAAGCGGGATCGAAATTGCATGGCGAGTGTAAAAATTCTGTGCAGTAAAATCCGCTCGCCGAGACTCGCCTTGGTCATGAGCGGATTTTTCATGTCCGGGGGTGGATAATAAGTGGGTAAGAAGAAGAAAATTCCGGCAGAGCATATCACAGAGTGACAGAGGCTCTGCCGGGCGTTCGGGTGGGGGGAGTTTAGAGACGTTCGCCTTTGTAGGAGGCTTCAACCGGCGCCATGACCACGTAGACGATAACGCTTAGGAGGCCGAGTGCACTGGACATATCCTCAAGCAACCCATTGGGAACCGCTTGAAGGATTGCCTCGGTGCCCGGCAATTCGACAACGATACCGTTTTCTGTCACGACTTTCCCATTATCATCTGTGACTTGGACTGGGTTTTCCCAGTCCCATGTCCAGTAATCATAATG
Organism: Candidatus Gottesmanbacteria bacterium; assembly: GCA_016182725.1. Classification (GTDB taxonomy): domain Bacteria; phylum Patescibacteriota; class Microgenomatia; order UBA10105; family UBA927; genus JACPFZ01. The sequence goes on along the minus strand of JACPFZ010000028.1, from coordinate 4,655 downwards.
GATGTCATGGTTGTGGAGACACTGCAGTATTACACCGCGGGTCCTCACTTGATCACCACTTCCCTTACTTCCCTTGATATGGATCTGCATGATCCACACTCCTTTGCCCTCATGGGCAACTCATCCCGCATTGCGGGACCGAACGATAAGAGACGATTATACCGCCCCCTTGACGAATATGCAATTTTATGAGAAAACCTAAGGCATGAAAAACACCACCCCGCATGATGTTGCTCATCTCAGGTTCGCTCCCGAAGGCAAGAAAAAAATTGAATGGGCAGGGCAGAACTCGCCGGTTCTCAAGCTCATTACCGAAGAATTTCGGAAAACCAAGCCCCTCAAAGGGATTACGATCGGTGCGTGTTTGCATGTGACGAGTGAAACGGCTAACCTTATTCTTGCGTATTTGGCTGGTGGGGCAAAAGTGGCCCTGTGTGCCAGTAACCCTTTGTCCACGCAGGATGTGGTGGCAGCGTCCCTTGTGGTTGACTACCATGTGCCGGTGTTTGCCATTCATGGCGAAGACAGGAAAACCTATTACCAACACCTCAATCAAGTCTTGGATTTTCATCCGCAGGTAACGACGGATGATGGCGCTGATTTGGTGACGCTTCTTCATACCGAACGCAAAAAGCAAATTCCGGAAATTATCGGGAGTGCGGAAGAAACCACGACCGGCGTTATTCGCCTCAAAGCTATGGCTAAAGACGGCGCCCTTAAACTTCCGGTACTTGCCGTCAACGACAGCGATACCAAACACCTGTTTGATAACCGTTACGGCACAGGGCAGTCAACCGTTGACGGCATCATCCGCTCAACCAATATTTTGCTTGCCGGCAAGCGCGTGATTGTCTGCGGGTATGGCTGGTGCGGACGGGGAGTGGCCAGTCGGATGCGCGGGATGGGCGCGCACGTGACGGTTGTTGAAGTGGATCCGGTGAAGGCACTGGAAGCGGTTATGGACGGATTTCCGATTGATCAAATTAGTAGAGCTTCCCGCTACGGCGATCTTTTTGTGACTGTCACGGGAGATAAAGCAGTCATTACGCTTGTACACATGAAGCGTATGAAAGATGGGGCAATTGTAGCTAACTCTGGACATTTTAATGTGGAGTTTGATTATGATGGACTTGCCAAACTTGCCAAAAAACACAGGATACTGCGCAATAACCTAGAAGAATTTACGTTGCCTTCGGGAAAACAACTCTACGCATTAGCAGAAGGAAGATTAGTGAATCTCGTTGGTGCCGAAGGTCATCCAGCAGAAGTCATGGACATGAGTTTTGCCAATCAATCTCTGGCTGCGGCCTGGTTTATCAAACGCAAAGGCACGCTTAAGCCCAAAGTCTACGTGCTTCCGAAGGCAATTGACGAGCGTGTTGCCCGTCTTAAACTCCATGCCATGGGCATGCGGTTTGATCGCCTCACCCCCGTTCAGCGCAAGTACCTCCACAGCTGGCAAGAAGGAACGTAAAGAGTTACAATACGCTATATGACGAAGGGCGTATTTATCCAGCTTATCGCCGATTACGGCATTGGCGATCCATCATTTGGCGAGGTCATTCAAAAGTTGATGCTTCTTGATCCGACAGTGCGAGTGAACCCTACGAGTGTTCCCAAATTTAGCACCATTGCGACTGGTTTTTGGACCGCACAATTTGCACTGGTGAATCCTCCAAAAGAACTTATTATCTACACCAATACCGCGCCAAGGAAAGACAACAAGGATTCTCGGAAAGGCAACGAAGGAGAAAAACTCGTCTATGCGCTGCTGAAAAATTCCGTTAAAGTGATAGGGGTGAACGCTGGCTACTGTTTTTCATTTATTAAACCGCATCTGAAGGAACTTCATTTTGTAAACGTAGCCAATAAAGGCTCGCAGTTTCGCTCACGCGATTTTTATCCTGAAGCAGTCATGGGGATTGCGAAAGGAGAAGCTGGGTTTATCGGCACAGCACTAGCTCCTTCTCTCATTCCCGACGTGCCAGGCGAGAGAATTGCGTTTATTGACGGGTATGGGAATCTTAAGACGACGACTCGGAGAAGCCATATACACTTTACTGCCGGTGATCCAATTCGGATCGAGCTTAACGGCATCCGGCGAACTGCGTACTTTACCGATGGGACGTTTCAGGTGCGGGAAGGTGAGATTGCGTTTGCACCGGGGTCTTCCGGAGGTGACCATCAGTTTATGGAAATTTTTATGCGCGGGCTTTCTGCTTGGAAAGAATTTGGGAAACCTGCCGTTGAACAGGAATTTACGGTGCAATCTTTATGACGATTACTGTTCCCTCGCGTTTACAAGAGGTTCCTGCATCACCCATCCGAAAACTTGTCCCGTTTGCCCACCAACTGCCGCAATCCATCATTAAAACCTTTTCCATCCGCGTGAAGGAGCTTGATGGAGTAAATTTAGGCCAGGGGATCCCGTCGTTTCCGACCCAGGCGCATGTTATTGTCGCTACGAAAAAGGCGCTCAATGAGCCGGATATCGGCGTCTATCCCAATTTTTTAGGAACCATAGAACTTCGTGAAGCAATCGCTAAAAAACTTAATGTACACTACAGTTTGTCCCTTGATTCCACAAGAGAAATACTCGTGACCGTCGGCGCAATGGAAGCATTTGCTTCAAGCGTGTTGTCATTGGTTAGTGCTCGTGACATGGTGGGGGTAGTTACACCTGATTACTGCAATCATTTTCCGGCCATTATGATTGGCAGGGGGGAAATCCATGAAATCTTTATGCTTGAAGGAAAAACGTGGGAGATAGACCTTGCACGCATGGAACAAGAAGCAAGAAACGGCATGAAGGTTTTGGTATTGACAAATCCGAATAATCCTACGGGTGCAGTCGTCAATCGCGAGCAGATGAGCCGCATTGTGTCTCTTGCCAACCGGTACGGATTTTGGCTTATTGCCGATGAAACATATGCGTTTTTAGATTATAGCGGCACGTTTGCGAGTCTTTTGGAGTTTTATGGTGATTGTGAACGGATCCTGGTCATTCGATCTTTTTCCAAAGAATATGCCATGACCGGATGGCGCGTGGGATATGTCATTGGTCGTCCGTCGATTGTTTCACTCATTGCTAAAACGCATGATGCGCTGGTTGGCTGCGTGCCGAAGATTTCCCAAATCGCTGCAGTTGCAGCTCTCGTTGGACCGCAGGACTGCGTTTTACAATTTCAACAGATATTAGGGAAGCGCTGCGACATGGTCTGTGATTTGCTTGACAACATGAGCGAGTATCTTTCCTATGCCAAGCCCCAAGGAGCCTATTATGTATTTCCCAAATACAAAGGAACTGCCCTTTCTTTGTCGTTAGTCGAAACTATACTGGAAAAAGCGCATGTTGCGGTAATTCCGGGAATCGTGTTTGGACAAGCAGGGGAGGGGCATCTGCGCATTTCTTTTGCCGTTGATGACGCGGTGCTTACCGATGGCATGAAAAAGCTACACGGATTTTTTAGGGCTGAAAAATTTCAATAAAACCAGTCGCTCTTCGGAGAAATGTTAATCGGTGTGTTTACTATAGGTTATAAAAGGTTGGGATTGAAAGGAAGGTAGAAAACCGATACTATTATCATCAGATGAAAAACTTTCTTCTGTTCTCCGGCTCAAGTAATAGGTCTTTGGCGCAGGATGTCGCGAAACGATTAGGGGTTCCTTTAGGAAAAGTCGATTTGGAGCGTTTTGCCGATGGAGAGGTGCGGCCATGGATACAAGAGGACGTGCGCGATACAACGGTATTTGTGTTGCAATCCCTTTCGTACCCCATGGATGAACACATTATGGAGTTGACGCTCATGGGTGATGCCATTCGGCGTGGCGCACCCAAAACCATGATTGCCATTGTGCCGTATTTTGGGTATGCGCGGCAGGATAAACTGCATCGGGTGGGTGAGCCGGTGTCTGCGCGGGTAATTGCCAAAATATTAGAGATCTCTAAATTTAAAGAAGTGATCACCGTGGATTTACATAACGACGCGATTGTCGGGTTTTTTCAGGTGCCGGTTACCCACGTTTCCGCTCTTTCTTTGTTAGTTGCAGAACTGAAAAAGATGAACCTCACGGGTGCAGTGGCGGTTTCTCCGGATGTGGGAGGAATCAAACGTGCGCGCAACTTCGCATACGCATTGGATATTCCCTTGGCAGTGATAGAAAAAAAGCGTTATCTTGATCGGCGTGACACAAGCGAAGCATTTGAGATCATTGGCTGCGACATTGGGAAAACGGTCATTATCATTGATGACATGATTTCTACCGGTGGTACGATCGCCCATAGTACACAATCGCTTGTGGAGGCGGGAGCTAAGCGTATTCTTGTTTGTGCAACGCATGGGGTGTTGGCAGGCGAAGCGCTGAAGAACCTTGAGCACGCAGCGATTGAACGCGTCATTGTCACCAACACCATTGCCATTCCTCCGGAAAAACAATTGGCGAAGATGAAGCTTGTGTCCATCGCGCCGCTTATTGCGGATGCAATCTCTCAGATAGTACGGTAAAATACGAACATGCCAGGTAGTAGAATTTCGACACGCTTTTCACTTTGCCCGTGTCGATGTGAGGCTACTTGGTTACAATAATAACATTATTATAAAGAAAGGACATTGAGATTTCACAAAAGCGTAAAAGGCAAAGGTCGAAATTTCACT
>JACPFZ010000027.1 GCA_016182725.1 Candidatus Gottesmanbacteria bacterium | reverse complement strand
TTGAGCGTCAGTACATTTTTATAAATCGTTTTATCATCCAGTCCTGCCGCCACCATCATCTCAATTGCAGCAAGCGCTGCCATGCCGTGGTTGCAATCCGGAAACCACGTGCTGTTGCCGCAGCACGGCCGGTAGACATTTTGGGCAATCTCGCTGACTTTTTTCTGTTGTTCATCGGTTAGCTTAATCAAATTAAACCTATTGAGATAATTCATGGCATTCCCGCGGGCGAGGGTCCAGCCGCCGGTTGAGGCAAAATTTCCTGCGTCTTTTTTATATTCTTTCCCCATCGGTCCATTATCATAGACATCACTTTTTTGGGCAAGCCCGATTGCCCACAGGATGTCAACTACAAATTGACTATTGTCTTTCGTGATGCGGATCTTGTCATTGGAGCCATCAGTCAACACTTTTTCCTGTTCCGGCGTCAGCTTGACCACTTCCTTAAACTTTGCTAGATCAATGACGCCAGCTGAAACAAGTCGAGGTCCCAAGTCTCCCCAGGAAATCGGCAGTTCAATACCAGCGTCAGGGGTTACTTCTTGTTCTAATGAGCTTAAGTCCATGAGGTTTCCTCCTGATCGTTTCCAACTATCCATGCCGCCCGCCAGATGCCGGACATTGGTATAGCCAAGTTTTTTCATGGTTTCTACAGCCTGACCGCTCATGTTCCCTGATTTGCAGTAGAGGATTATGGCTGCGTTTTTATCTTTCGGCAAACTATTGGTATTTTCCACGATTGCATCGTAGGGGACAAAGGTATCAGTTTTGGCAATTTCACCTTCGTACGGCGTATGGACGTTAATGAGCATAAAGTCCTTAGTGGCAAGTAGCTTTTTCAATTCACCCGCAGATATCGTATCTGCCGCTCCCGCCAAAAAAGACCATCGGGGACTGGTGATTGCAGTTCGGATTGCTTCCTTTTGACTGCCAAGAACAAATCCAAAAAGTGCAAGACCAATGAGAATCAAAAACAGTTTTACCTGATCCTTTTTCATACGCGATCCCTCCTTCGGATAAATTTTATAAGAGTTATAAAGAGTATAATGATCAAAACTGCAAATCCGAATTCAACTCCGGGTATTGTTCGTATCTGCCGCACTACATTGAAGAGCCACGGAGCAAATGTTTGTTCGATTGCCATTTGGTCTCCCATAACAATTTTTCCACTTAACGCCAAAATTCCAAATACGATGCCGACGATGATAAAAAGGAAGCCAGCTATGGCATCGGTTGCAAGAATTTGCTTGCCGGCAATTCCTATGGTTTTTCCGCGAATTTGGGGAAGGCTCGTCCAATTCACTTTTTCCAAAAGAAGCGCCAAGGCAACCAGCGGCATCACCATGCCGGCAACATAAAACATACCAGCAAGTCCCGCCCACACGAAATTCGGACTCAAAAAACTTAATGTGAGAATGCCCGCCAGAACCGGCGTGCAGCAGGAAGAGGTGATGCCGGAAATAACGCCGAGAAGATAAACAGACCAGGGGCTGTGCTGTTTATTGATATCTATGGTCCAGTGGATCATCGGCAGAGTAATTTTTTTACCGGTAAGCATCATTGCTCCCAGAAGGATCATAAAAACGCCCCCAATGATATACGTCTGCGTGTGGTACTGCAGGAATACTTCGCCGATGGCCCGAATACCCAGTGCAGTCGGGACGAGAATTGTGGCAATGCCCAGACCAAATATGAGGGTCATCCAGACGACGGTTTTTTTCTCCTTAAAAATTGCGCCCAGATAACTTGGCAGTAAAAACGTAATGCAGCACGGGGCGAATAGTGCCACCATGCCGCCGACAAAGGCAGTAATGAGAGAAATAGAATTCAAAAGATTCATAAGACATTGGCCGAGACAGAAACCTGCACCTCTGAATTGTTTGGGTCGTTGGTGGCAAATGTTACCTGACGACTTACGGGTCCTTGTACCGGCATTACTTTTGGCCGGTAGGTCACCTTAAGAAGCGCAGTTTGCTTTGCTGGTATCTCGCCGATCCAATTGCCGAGTTGACCGCCCCGATGCATACTGAATTCTCCGGTTTCGCGGTCATTGATAACGACAGAAGCGAATGCGCAGTCGCAGGACGTGACGACATTCCATATGCGCAAAACGGAATCGCCGGTGTTTGTTATCGTAAAGTTAGCAGTACGTTCATCTGTCACTTTCATCGAGCCGAAATCTTCACTTTTTTTATCAATCGTCATACTGGCTGTGCCCTGTGCTTCGCGTTTTGGGCTATTATCTTTACCCAAGACCACAACCGCACCAATAATAAGGGCAAGACTCACAACAATAGCTCCGAGAATGATTTTGGTATCTGCAGCCATAGACTTCGCTTCGTAAAAGAGTTTTTTTTGGCCGCTCGCACCAAGCTCGCTAAGTGAAGTCCGCCGCCGATATTTTATTGCAACATATATTGTTACTGTGGCGGACTTCAGGTTGCCAAATAAAACTTTTTTACTTCGCTCCTTTCATGCTTAAAGATTAAATCTTTACTCCTTTTAACCTCAATGAATTGCCAACGACGGATATGGAACTTGCTGCCATCGCAAATGCAGCGAGTGCTGGATTTAATAGCCAGCCGGTGAACGGGTAGAGGATACCCATGGCAACCGGAATGAGGATGACGTTATAGCCAAATGCCCAGAAGAGATTTTCTTTGATAATCGCAAGCGTTGACTTGCTTAGTCGGATAGCGGAAACGACACTGCGCAGATCTTTATTAAGAAGGGTAATACCAGCAGACTCAATGGCAACATCCGTTCCTGTGCCCATGGCAATGCCTACATCAGATGCAGCGAGCGCCGGCGCATCATTGATGCCGTCGCCGACGAACGCCACCGTAGGTGGCGAGGATTTACGATTTATGAATAATGAATTACGAGTTTTTATTCCTAAATCATAATTCTTAAATCGTAATTCTTTTACTTTACTTTCTTTCTCTGCGGGAAGGACGTTAGCCATGACATTGGTGATTCCCGCTTGTTTGGCAATCGCATGGGCGGTTTTTTCATTATCGCCGGTAATCATCCAGACGTCGACGTGCATATGTTTGAGTTGATCTATAGTTTCTTTTGCTTCGGTTTTTAACGTATCTGCGAGAGCCAAAAGGGCGACATGTTTTTTATCGATTGCTACATACGCAAGCGTTTTCCCTTCATTCATCCAGATTTCCGCTTTCTGATCCAGCTCGGCACAGCGCATGACGTTCTCTTTCTCCATGAGTTTTTTATTGCCGATAAGGACCGATTGTCCTGCGACAGCACCGGAAACGCCGAAACCTTCGATGGCTTTGAAATTTCGCAAGGCGTCCCCTTGCAAGGCATCTCCCTCAAGGGGACGCCTTATGAAATTCACCATTGCTTTAGACAATGGGTGCTCTGAATTTTTTTCGAGGCTCACGATTGCAGTTTCAATTTTTTCGCGGGTCAAGCCCATTTTTTTATAGCCAACATTAAAATCCATATCCGTGACCTTGGGTTCTCCCTTTGTTAACGTTCCTGTTTTATCAAATACAATCGTTTTTATTTTGTGGGCAATCTCCAGACTTTCTGCGTCCTTAATTAAAATTCCGTGTTCCGCACCCCGTCCAGTGCCCACCATAATGGCCGTTGGCGTTGCCAAGCCGAGTGCGCACGGACAGGCGATGATAAGGACGGCGATCATGTTGGTAAACGCATTGGCAAACCCTCCTTCGCTAAAGCTTCGGACGGGCAGGTCAAACCACACGACAAACGTTGCTACGGCCAACATGAGGACGACCGGTACAAAATATCCGGAAACCACATCCGCAAGTCGTTGGATAGGTGCGCGGGAACTTTGCGCTTCAGCCACCATCTTTACAATCTGTGCAAGCATGGTATCGTGGCCAACTTTGGTTGCGATAAAAAGAAACGTGCCGGTTTTATTGATGGTGGCTCCGATCACCAAATTGCCAACTTTTTTATCAACCGGTATGGATTCACCCGTAACCATAGATTCATCAATACTGGAAGCACCATCCGTGATTTTTCCATCCACGGGAATTTTTTCACCTGGACGCACACGAATAATGTCATTGACTTTCACGTCTTCAATTGGCACATCTATTTCTTTCCCGTTTCGCACGACGTGCGCCATTTTGGCCTGAAGATGGAGAAGTTTTTTGATCGCATCACTCGTGTGTGCTTTTGCACGGGCCTCAAAGTATCTTCCGAGAAGAATAAGAGTAATGATGACAGCGGCAGTATCAAAGTAGGTGAGGAGAGGAAAACCTGCAGCCTTAAGTTGTGGGGCAAGCGTTGTGGTAAGAAGAGAAAATCCAAATGCAGCGCTGGTGCCGATTGCGATGAGCGTATCCATGCTCGCTGCGCGATTGCGTAATCCTGACCACGTAGCCTGGTAAAAGCTCCAGCCCGCCCAGAATTGGACCGGTATAGATAAAAGAAGAAGGACAAAAGGGTCAGCAAGGAGTTTGGGGACAAATGGAAACCATTGGGGGAAACTTCCAAAGGTAATAAACGTGCTGAAAATGGCCGATACGATCACCTTTGTCTTGAGGTCGGAAAGTTCTTTGCGTTTCGCTTCTTCTTTCAGGTCTTCAGGAGTTTTTGTAGATTCGCCTTCGGTAATCGCTTTATAGCCCAGGTTAGAGATTGCGTTACTTAAGTGGCTTAAGTTGCTTAAGGAGGGGTCAAAGTCCACAGTTGCCTCTTCGCTGCCATAGCTTACATGCGCTTCAGTTACTCCCGGGGTCTTTTTTAAGCCCCGTTCGATAAGTTTGGCACACGATGCACAGTGCATGCCGACAATGGGAAATGACGTTTTCATGAAGTTACCTCAATTCGACCATGGTACATATTCATGCCGCAGTGAAATCCGGACTTGCCTTGGTGCGGGGGAGTCAGGGTGATGGTGACCGGCATGTTCATCGGGAGATATTCTTTGATTTTATAGTCAGGAAACACCAACTCTTCGAGACACGTATTGGGATCTTTGCGGATAAAGGTAAGCACAGCAGGCTGGTTTTTTTTGATCTTAATAACATTGGGTTTGTATCCGCCATCCACGAGGATATCCCAGGTATCTGATGCTTCCTCTCCCGCGGAGCGGGATCCCGCTTCGCCGGACTTTTTTCCAAAGAAAAACCAGTAGATTCCTGCGATGAGACTTATACCTGTTATTGTTACAATAAGCTTGTCCATAAAAAAGGAAATGTTATCATGTTCTAGAACATGATAACATTTATGATCGTTTCTCCATTACTTTCATCACCTCATCAATCACGTCTCCTGATTTACCTTTTTTAATTGCGTCGGCGACGCAGGTTTCCATATGGTTTTTTAAAATGACTGCATCGGTTTGTTTAAGAGCTGCCTGAACGGCAAGTGATTGATGAATGACGTCGATACAATATGCTCCTTTTTCCATCATAGCAATAACGGTATCCAAATGTCCTCGCGCGATTTTGAGGCGGTGGAGGATGGTGCGTTGCGTTGATTGGTCTCTGGGAATTCCTTTCGGCATGGATTCGCTGCGAGAACAATTTTTTTGAGCCGCTCACACCAAGCTCGCTAAATGAAGTCCGCCGCCAACATCTGTCGAATAATAACATTTGCTTAAGGCGGACTTCAGGTTGCTCAAAAAATTCGTTCTCTTCGCTTTGTAATAAATTGTATTTTATATCCCCTAGTGGGGGATAAAGTTATCGTACAGGAAGACGTCGATTCTGTCAACCCCGCTTAGCGGGGTAAAGGAGAGGATTTGAGGGATTTGAGGAGGCGGTCAAATTGCGCAAGCGCATCGGCTTCGTTTTCAAACACGATTTCGCCTTTCACTGCCGGGCAACCGCGCAGCATGCGCGAAACGCGTGCGCCTTTTTCATAGAGGATATAGACGGGGATGCCGCGGTTTTTGGCAATTTCTATTTCGATTCCTGTGCCCGTTGAGGGCTCGCCGACATAGGCCACCATAATATCGCTTTTTTCTAGTTGTTCCTTATCCACTTCATATACCTTGGGAGCCGGCACGTCGGGATTGGCAATGGGGTCGGTACCGTTTAAAAAAGCCCAAAAATAATCTACATGATTTGTTTCGGTTGTCTGTGCAAGCTTTTTATAGAAAGCTTTTGTTTTCATTGGATCGCGTAAATCAGTGAGTGGTCCTGCAAAGAATATTCTCATAGGAAGCTTATTATACACCCCTAGCGCAAAAAAATAATTTTTGCTACACTAACTCTTATGTATAAAAGGAGGCAGGTATGATAGTGACTGATGCAAATTTTGAAAAAGAAGTATTACAGGCAGATAAACCGGTGCTTGTGGATTTTTGGGCAGTCTGGTGCGGGCCGTGCCAGATGCAGGACCCGATTGTGGAAGAAGTGGCAAAGGCGATGAAAGACAAAGCAAAAGTTGGGAAGCTCAATGTAGATGAAAATCCGACCACCAGTCAGAAATACAGCATTATGAGTATTCCGACGCTCATGATTTTTAAAAACGGCATCGTGGTCAAACAATTTATCGGCGTGCAGAGCAAAGAAACGCTTCTGGGAGAACTCAACAAGCTTATAAATTAGTCATATAAGACTCATAAGACTCATATGGTAGACGTTGTTATCATAGGAAGCGGTCCGGCCGGCTTAACTGCTGCAATTTACTGTCAGCGGTTTGGATTATCTACGGTTGTTATTGCCGGACGCAAATGGGGCGGGCAGCTGATGCTGACGACTGATGTAGAGAACTATCCGGGATTCCGCCATATATTGGGTCCCGAACTCATGCAGAAGATGCGGGATCAGACAAAAGATCTGGGCGTGGAGATTGTTGATTTGTCCGTAACGAAATTGGATACCAGTAAAAAACCGTTCCTCGTGACTGCAGAGGATAAAACATTTGAAGGAAAAACCGTCATCATTGCGACTGGCGCCGACACCAAATGGCTGGGTGTTCCCAATGAAGGGAAACTGCGCGGGCACGGTCTTTCCTCGTGTGCCCCCTGCGACGCGTTTTTTTTCAAGGGAAAACCGGTTGCCGTTGTTGGCGGTGGAGATAGTGCCATGGAAGAGGCCCAGGTGATTGCCAAGGTTGCCTCAGACGTTATTCTTATTCATCGCCGCGATGAATTTCGGGCGCAGAAGGCAATGATTGACAAGGTGATGAGCTTGAAAAATATCCGCGTTCTTTATAATACGCAGGTTATGGATGTTATTGGAGATACTACATTGACTGGCGTTCTTCTTGATACGCGCGTGATTTCCCCTAAGCAAGGGGTTGCTTCCTTTGATGAGTTAGTGGTTGCATTCAGTGGTGTTAAAAAAACCAACACGCAGTGGGAGTTGCCGCGGTTAGGGTTATTTGTTGCCATTGGGTTAGTGCCCAATACGCAAATATTCCAAGGGTTAGAGTTGGATAGTCACGGGTATGTCAAGCGCTATGAGGAGAAAGATGAAAACGGAGTACTCAAATATTTTACGAAAACCAATGTCCCGGGAGTATTCACTGCCGGTGATGTCCACGATGCACGCTACAAGCAAGCCGTCACTGCCGCAGGCTTCGGCTGCATGGCCGCCCTCGATGTCCAGCGATGGTTAGCAGAGCAAGAAAAGTAATACTACTTCATTTGTATTGACAAATTCTTCATATTGTGATATAATTGACATTGTTATGAAACAGACCGTCACGATAACGTCCAAATTTCAGGTACATATCCCCAAAGCTATCCGCCAGAAGGCGGGATTTATGACTCATGGCCCGGTCGTGATGCGCGCGGATCGTGGAAAAATTGTGATCGAAAAGAAAAAAGAAAAAAGTTTTTTAGACTTGGCTGGAACATTTAAGCCAAAGAGAAATATGAAAAAAATCGACATAGATCATATTCGAGACTACATAGATTACAGTGATCTATGAATATCTGCATAGATACAAACGTATGCCTTCGTTTTCTCGTTGGTGATGACCCACAAAAATTAACAACGTGCAGGAAATTATTTGAAATCATAGATCAGGGAAAGATTCGTCCCTATATATCCTCAATTGTTCTTTTGGAAATCTATTGGGTGTTAACCTCGTTCTACAGAAATACAAAGCATCAAGTGCAGGAAGCTTTGGAAAAAATTATGAGCATACGAGGGCTTGTCATCGTCGAGAAAACGGATTTTCGTACGGCGTTTGCCCTCCATCAAAAAACAGGCATGAAGCTTGTAGATTGCTTGATTGCAACTCAAGTCGGGAGGGGGATAGTCTTGTGCACCTATGACAGCGAATTTAAAAAGATTTCATCTCTTACCGTCGCGACGCCGGAACAGGTGATAAAATAGGAACGTATGGTTCTTCCTAAACCCCAACACTACACTGCCCGAGTTTCCGCAAAAGTTCCATTGACGAACAAGGTGTGGGCAGTTACGTTTACCCTGGAGAATCCGCAAGAGCTTCATTTTATTGCAGGACAAAGCATGATGCTTCATATTACTGATGGCATTAACCGTTCTATGTCTATTGCCTCGCCGCCGCGGGATATCAAAAACATCCTCATGTGTCATGATGTCTCCCCCATGGGGCCGGGATCGAAATGGACGCTTGGGCTAAACGTCGGCGATCAGGTATCACTGGTCGCGCCGCTGGGGATGTTTGTCTTGGACAACCAAAGTCACCGCAAGAAAGTCATGATCGCCACCGGTACGGGCATTGTTCCGTTTCGATCCATGATTATGGATTATTTGGCGGGTCCTGCCACTCGCCAAAATGAAGTTGTACTGTACTGGGGGCTTCGACATGAAGAGGACATCTATTGGAGAGAGGAATTTGAAGCGCTTGCCGGAAAGTATCCGAATTTCCATTTTGTTCTTACGTTATCAAAACCAACGGAAACGTGGGCGGGGCATCGGGGACGAGTGACGGATCACCTGTTTGTCGAAGAAAAAAATTTTATTGACACGGATTTCTATCTCTGTGGCAGCAAAGCAATGGTGGATGAAGTAAAAAAGGCACTTTTTAGCCGAAATGTGCCCAACACTCAAGTGAAACAAGAACTTTTTTTCTAACATTGACTTATAGCACAAGTTCATCAATAATAATGGAGCATATGTCGAAACCATTGACTCTTGAAGACTTGGATGATCAGGTGCGTCCTCACATATATACCCAAAAGTATGGTACCAAATCTCTCATTGAGGACGTGAAGATTATTCCTCTCCGTCATCATACCGGCGAAGAAGGGGATTTTGTGGAGCTTATGTGCCCAGCGAAAGCCGACTCCTGGTTGGTCTTTGGGATCTTCGGAAGGAGTCTGAAACGTGCGACCATACGAATCGATTGATGATGGGCGGAGCCAATACGTCTCTCCTCTATATTCCCCGCGGTGTTGCTCATGGAGCTGCCAACCTTATTGATGCATTTTCACCGATGATCTACTTCGTGAATACTGTCTTTGATCCCAAAGATCCTGACGAGAAACGGATGCCGTGGGATGAGCGCGGAAAAGACTTTTGGGAAGCAGTCCGAGACTAGCACTATCTCACGCACCCCTTTCACTGTACCCTTGACAAGGATTCTGCCTTGAGGCTATAATAGCTTTTGCCTTTAAGTGCAGGGCAACGTATATCTTTTCATGAGAAGCTACCAACCATACAAACCTAAATACCTCTGGCAGTGTTTGCGTGTAGATTAGCTTCTTCATCGAGTTTTACTGCTGCACATCCCGTACTTGCGCTCTTGCGAGGCACGGCTGTAAGCCTCCGACGCGAAGTAAGCATAGTGCTGGGATAATGGATCGGGAGATTCCAGGGCCCATAGCGTAACGGTAGCGCACCTCGTTTGCAACGAGGGGGTTAGGAGTTCGAATCTCCTTGGGTCCACTTTTGAAGAAGAATTACGAAGTATGATTTACGAATTACGAATTCATAATTCTTAATTCATAAATCGTAATTCAGTTCTCGCTCTTTGACAACTGAATGACTCTGATATAAACAGGTGAAATTCCTGATGTATCAGATTGAAAGTAGTTGCATCGTAAGGGGTAATTCAATTAGAGGTTGGACATTAGAGGTTGGAAATTGGATGAAGGAAGTTAGAAGAGAGAAGTTAGAAAAATCTAATTTCAAACTTCCAATTTCAAAATCTAACTTCCCATTTCTAACGTCCAACTTCTAGAAAGGATACTCCTTTTATATAAAATTTCGTTGTGAAATATGGACAAAGGACCTCGTCCCGAGTATTGTTGAGGGACGAGACCTTTGTTCTCTACAACGCTACAAGCTGACAATGGATGCCTTGGGTGTTTGTGCCGAGGAAGGACGTATATGGCAGCGATATTCGTCGGGGAGGAGCCATACTCCAGTGATCCGGCGGTTTCCGAATGGGGCAACCCTGCCGTCGCAAGACGGTAAATCCATCGTAAAAGTATTCCGCACTCTGTTCATAAGCGACGGAATTATCCAATAAGTACCAATAATCCAATAAACCAATGATCAAATTATTGGAAATTGGATTATTTGAGAATTGGATTATTCCCATCGCGTACCGAAAAGATTATGGATAGGGTGCGGAGTATATAGCGATGGGTGGGATACCATCCGAACTGAAACATCTCAGTAGGGTGAGGAAAAGAAATACAATTGAGATTCCGTTAGTAGCGGCGAGCGAAAGCGGAAGAGCCCAAATTTAGAGGTTAGACACTAGAAGTTAGAAGTTGGATGAAGAAGTTGGAGAATAGAAATTAGATTTTTCTAATTTCAAACTTCCAATCTCAAGATCTAATTTCCAATTTCCAGCGTCTAACTTCTAGAAGTTGTGGGGCAGGAGACATGGGAGTGTTGCGGATAGGAGAATATCTTGGAATAGATAGTCAAAGAAAGTGAAAACCTTGTATCCGAAATTCAAGACACCTCTATTCTGTTCCCGAGTACCATGGGACACGAAGGTCCTGTGGGAATCTGGGTCGACCACGATCCAAGGCTAAATACACAAACACACCGATAGTGAACAAGTACCGTGAGGGAAAGGTGAAAAGCACCCCGGAAGGGGAATGAAAGAGTACCTGAAATTGTCAGCTAACAAACAACCGAAGGGCGCAGCCCTTCGGAATAAATACCAATAATCCAATAAGCCAATAATCCAATAAACAAATGAAAAGCAAAAGCATTTGCTATTGGTAGTATTGGTTTATTTGATATTTGTTTATTCCGGAAGGCTGTGCCTGACGGTGTGCCTATTGAAGAATGAACCGGTGAGTCCCCCCTCTTTCTGTAGTCTAAGTCCGTCATCGGACGCAGGCGCAGAGAAATCGAGTCCTAATAGGGCGTTTGGTCGCAAGACCAAAAGAAAGGGGGGGAGACCCGAAACCTGGTGAGCTAACCATGAGCAGGGTGAATTTTGATGAAAATCAAAAAGAGGCCCGAACCCGTCAGAGTTGCAAATCTGTGGGACGACTTGTGGTTAGGGGTAATATGCCTATCGAACCAGGAGATAGCTGGTTCTCCCCGAAATATATTTTGGTATAGCGGTCAATCAGCCAGCAAAGGGGTAGAGCACTGAATGATGTCGGTTCGGCTTAGCCGGATCGGCTTCAATCAAACTCCGAATACTTTTGTTGGTACGTGGCCAGTCAGACATGCACGGCTAAGCGCGTGTGTCGAAAGGGAAACAGCCCAGATTCTCGTCTAAGGCCTCTAAATTTATGCTCAGTGGTTAAGGAAGTCATGGTTTGAAGACACCCAGGAAGTTGGCTTAGAAGCAGCCACCTTTTAAAGAAAGCGTAACAGCTCACTGGATGAACCAATAAACAAATAAACAAAACAAAAACGACGTTTTGTTTTTCATTGGTAATATTGGATAATTTGATTATTGGTCATTGGATATTCCCGCGCGGAGCGCGGGTTGGTAGGGGAGCGTTCTGTTTGCAGTGAAGTCCTTCCGCAAGGTCAGGATGGAGCGGACAGAAGTGAGAATGCCGGTATGAGTAGCGTTTGAAGGTGAGAATCCTTCATGCCGAATGCGCAAGGTTTCCGAAGCAACGTTCGTCGACTTCGGGTAAGTCGGATCTAAGGCGAGCCCCCTCCTTTTTGTCTATGAAAGAATGTTGGAGTCAACCTGTTTACTATTTACAGATTGGCTCTACAGTCAAATGCGTAGATAAAAAGGAGGGGGGTAGCTCGATGTAGAAACGGTTGATATTCCGTTACAAAGGAGTGTTGATAAAGACGCAAAGGGGTGACAAAGGAGGATGTGTCTGTTCCCGATTCATCGTGGATTAAGCTTTGAAATAGTGATAACTGGAAAATCCGTTATTGCGTTAAATTGAGAAGCGAACACAAGTCTCGAGCGTAAGCGAGAGGCAAGACAGATAGTTCTGCTTTCAGGAAAAGTCTCGTTGCGAAACACTTTTTTTCCGTACCGCAAACCGACACAGGTGCGCTGGTAGAGTATACCAAGGCAATCGGGCGACAGTGGTTCAAGGAACTCGGCAACAAAAGCTAGGCGTAACCTATGGGAGATGCCTTCCCCCCTCTTTTTGTCTACGAGGGGATTCCGAAGTCAATTCTTGTCATAATGGTGAGAAAAAACTTCGAGTCTATTTTGTAGATAAAAAGAGGGGGGCTCAGCTAATGACACTAAGCAACTGTTTAACTAAAACACAGGTCTCTGCGAAGCCGAAGGGCAACGTATAGGGGCTGACACCTGCCCAGTGCCGGTAAGTTAAGTGTGCTCTGTTACTTTTCGAAAGAGGAGAAAGCTAGGTACACAAGCTCCGGTGAACGGCAGCAGTAACTATAACTGTTCTATGGTTTCATGCGCGTTGCCATAGTGAGGTGAAAAACCTCCGTCAAGTGTCCCTCATTCTGGGATGGAGACGAAAATTTGACTACATGCTGGAAAACCTGAGAATCTCGTGCTACTATGGTAATAATGTACCATAGTGACAACGCATCGAGTGCAGGCAATCAGCAGGAAAGACTAGATCCATGGTGGATTGTAGGATTTGTTGATGGTGAAGGTTATTTTTCCGTCAGCACGTTCAAAAATTCGACTTGTAAAAGTGGGTATCAGACTCTTTTTGAGTTTGTAGTCACGCAAGGAGAAAAGAGTAGACGTGCTATGGAAGCAATGAAGGAATATTTCGGTTGTGGAGCAATCTATATAAACCGACGATATGATAATCACCATTACAATCTTTTGCGGTATTGTGTGCGAAGACAGGACGATCTTAAAGATAAGATCGTTCCGTTCTTCCGAAAATATCCGCTACAATCATCTAAACGTGATCAATTTGAAATATTTTGTACGCGTTTAAAGGTCTAGAATCCTCACTCACTATACGTCAAAGTCGCCTAAGGCGACAAGAAATAGTGGCGTCTGCATAGCGATATGCAGGGTTTACATTTAAGGAATGGTAAACCAAATCCTATGAAGGAGAAGAATACAAGCGAAATTCCTTGTCGGGCAAGTTCCGACCCGCACGAAAGGTAGAATGACTTAGTGACTGTCTTGAACCATTACCCGGCGAAATTGAAATGGCTGTGAAGATGCGGCCTACTTGCACATGGACAAAAAGACCCCGTGGAGCTTTACTGCAGCTTGGCACTGAGGACTTTATTTTGACTGTCGAGAATAGGAGGGAGTCTGTGCGTGGCACAAGGAGACGAAAAATTTTATGAGAAGTTAGCGATAAAGATGTTAGAGATTAGATGGAAGAAATTAGAGATTAGAAATTGGATCAAATTTCTAACTTCAAACATCAACAATCTAACATCTAATTTCAAAATTTCCAACTTCTTCGTTTTCTCGTGCTGCGCATGGGCAACAGTGAAATACCTCTCTTCGAAATGAGGAAATCTTACTTACACCTACATAAAAATCTAGGTGGAGAACACTGTCTGGTGGGCAGTTTAACTGGGGAGGTTGCCTCCAAAAGTGTAACGGAGGCGTACAAAGGTTGGCTAATCCTGAATGGAAACCAGGATCTGTCGTGCAAACGCGATAAGCCAGCTTGACTGTGACACTTACAAGTGGAACAGGGACGAAAGTCGGTGTTAGTGATCCTCGGATCCCTCGTGGGAGGGACCGGGCTTAACGGATAAAAGCTACCCCGGG
>JACPFZ010000026.1 GCA_016182725.1 Candidatus Gottesmanbacteria bacterium | reverse complement strand
CATACCCGTTATCAACAATGGCTTGATGGATAGCAGTAATCGTTTTAGGCTCATCAAACTCCGCTTCACTCTGCGCTTCTTTTTCGTAGCCTGGCTTGGTATGCCGGACATTAAACGTAAACGCAATGTGCATAATTACCTACACTACTGCATTTGGGAAAAATGTAAAGAGGGAAAACACCTATTTGTATACTCCTTGACGGTGTTCGATTTTTACCATTTCTACAACGATGCGGCACTCTTGTCTTGAAAATCTTGAAAGGTTAGTCCTTAAAGGAGTATCCCTAAAGCCTCGCGCGTTGGGCAATTTCCGCTTCGACCAGCTCTTTGGAGCGGCCGTATTTGAGGCGCGAAAGCTGGATGATGGCACGGGCAACTGCGGGACTGCGCATTGCATTCACTTTTGCCATATCTTTGGTCAAATCCATACTAAAAGGCTTCACCGGTTCATTGCGGACGATCGTTTTGACATACGCATTAAATCGGTCAATGTTGATAAGATCGGGTTCGTTAAATGTGGGCTGGAACTCATGCTGCAAGTAATTGGCATCCGTCACGCCCACGCGGAAGGTAATCAAAGTTCCCACATTGCCAAATACCGCGTTTTTTACCTCTTCTTCCATTTGGCCGATAAATTGATTCGCAACCGTTAAGTTGAGTCTGTACTTACGCGCTTCAGAGAGAATTTGGGCAAAATCGGGTGTGGCGAAATTTTGAAACTCATCCACATAGAGGTAAAAATCCCGCCTTTGCTCCTCCGGAAGCTCTTGCCTGCTCATGGCAGAGATCAGGATGCGCGGGACCAAAATAAGGCCCAGAAAGTTACTGTTTTCCTCCCCGATCTTTCCCTTCGCAAGGTTAACGAGAAGAATCTTCCCTTCATCCATCACGCTACGAAAGTCAAAACTTGAGTCCGACTGGCCGATGATGTTACGCATGAGTTTATTGGTGACGAACCGGCCAAATTTGGATACAATGTAATCCAGCACTTCAGATTTATGAAAATCAGCGGTTTGCGCTATCTGATCGGTCCAGTACCGGCGGATAATCGGATCAGTCACTTTCGGCAGAAGTTCCTGCACGAAAGAACTATCCGTAAGTACCCGAACCACCTCAACAAAGGTATTCCCTGGCTCGCTCATGACCGTGAGCATCGCATTTCTGATGGCATGTTCAAACCTGGGGCCGATGATACCGGTTTTCATAGGGTCGTAGAGCTTGTACATGAGGCCGACGATGGAGGTGACGACAAAATGCTTCTGCTCCTCGGTTTTAGCTTCGAGCATATTGAGGCCCATCGGCCGTTCGATGTCTGAAGGGTCAAAATAAATGACGTCTTCCGCCCGCGACGGCGGGATCCGTGAGAGGACGCCGTCAATCAGATCTCCGTGCGGATCAATAACTGCCGCTCCCCGACCCGCTTCAATATCCTGCATGATCATTTCTTCCAGAAGCTGGCTCTTTCCGGTACCGGTTTTCCCGATGATGTAGACGTGGCGCCTGCGATCGTCGTTATCGATGTAAATCGGCCGCTCGATCCCCCGGTAGCGGGATTTCCCTAAAAACATACCGCTGGTGGGGATCTGCGCCGGAGCAGGGGCCCTTTTGGCATTGAGCCAAAAGATATGCGGTGTCTCAACGGATTTATTGGGAAAGTGGTAGATGGTCGCAAGTTCATCGCTGTTAAGAACGCTGTACTGCTGAAAAAATGGAATGCTAAACATCGGAAAATAACGATAAATAAAATCAACCATGAATAATTTTGCAAGAGGCAAGCGCACTTTCTTGAAGTTGTTGGAGTCTGACGAAAACTGCTCAAAGGCCGAAAGCAGATTTTGCAGGTGAAGCTTTGCCGACTCCCCACTATCAGAAGATACAACGAGTCGAACGACCGCCTTAAATCCGGGTTTACTGGTTTTTTGCTCGATTGCTTCCAGAGACTTTTGGTCCACTTTGAAGCTTGCCTTTTCCGGATTTGCTTCGTTTTTTTTCACTTTAGAAATATAGGAACGACCGAACGATCGCCACGTGCCACTCGTGGGTTGGATGAGAATTTGTATGGCAGCTCCTTCACTCCCCTGCATCTTGGCCAGAACCGACGTAACAGAAGATAACGGATCCGTGGGCAAATCACGGTAAATACGGATAGGGAGATAATCTGTATTTTTTAGTCGCAGCGCCGCAAATGCTACTTTTCCCTCTTTGGAAAAAATGTTGTATTCCTCAACTTCTTTAATGTCCGCTCCCGGATACGCACCATGAATCTGCTTTTCGACAAGATCGGTAAGCTTCCTTGGTACAGACACATAAAAACGAATATCTTCCGCTTTCGCAACAATTTCAAAGGAAATGTGCGGCTGCGGCGTAAGAAAGGACCAGAAACCGCCTTTAAAAATCGCGTGAAGACTGGCAAACAACTGTTCCGCCGCATCAATTTTAATTTCGTTGTCGCGGGGCACGGCTACCTGCAACAAAATATAATCCAGAGAACGCTGTTCCCGATCGCGATACTTCCAAAGAAGAAAAACAATGTAGGCAAGACCAGCAATTCCACCAAAAAGAATGGCCGTAATAATGAGGCTTATCGTGAGTACTTCTAATCGGTAGACAAGATCAAGAAAAATATCGGGCATACTAGTGTCCACAGGCGATCCGCTTTCTCAAGCGGGAGCCCAGTGGCCTCTGTACTCCGCACATTCTTATGATGCGGAGTGACAAGAATTGTTTAACTTCCCCGTAATCGAGCATGAATCTGCATTAACCTTCGTTTGCACCACTGCGCAAGCCAACGCCAGGAATTGGTGATGTTTTGTCGCATTCCCTGGGCAATCTGATCATCGGAAAGCGGTAATGTAACGGTCCCTCCACTCGGCGTTGCGGAAACATTTTGTCCCAGTGGCGTAACCCCCATTTGCGAAACGTTTGGCGGGATAGAAATGCTCGTGGGTTGTGCGCTTACTCCAGCTGAAGCAACTTCCTTCGGAAGCTCCGCTTCCTGCCCCACCGGCGTCAATGGGAGTTCGCCGGCGATAGCGCCGACAACTTCCTTTTCTTTTCCGCCAATACCTAATCCCCCGCTGGGCACACTCGGGGTGCTTTTCACTACATCATCCATATATCTCCATCATAGCACGAACTGGCGGCTGATAGGCAAATATTACTCCCGTGTGTACCAATCTTTTTTGTCCCTGCCTTTTTATTGGATAATTACTCATTCCTCCTTCCCGAATCATCGCCAAATACCAAATAATCGCCAACAGCACCCAGTGGGTCGGTTCGTTTTCAACTAACCTATCCATTGATCTCAAATTATTTATCTCTACTAATGAAGTTGTCTTTGCCTTTTCCTCACCTGTCAGCTCACTTCGATGTATCGATACATCGAAGTGCTGTTGAAAAATGGTTGTAAAGAAGGATACTTTCTCCTCCCGCAGTGATTGCAAAAGTATCCAAAGCATCCAAGCAAAAGAAAACTCTAGAACCTTCTCTTTCTTCAACCTTCTTATCATATGAGATTTGTTATCATGTTCTAGAACATGATAACAAATCTGAAGGCGTCTTTCAGATGTAATCTCTTTCTGTGGTTTTTGTATGGTTGGCTTATCAACCTGAATGGGTTTTTCTTTTTTGGCTATCTTGTTGGCCAACCAAACCAAGACACTACTCAATTGATCTTGTTGCTTTTTCTGTCTCTTTTCCTTACGTCGTAAAAATAATCGTGTTTCTCTTTTTATTCTTTCGTAACGCCCCAAAACAGGGTTCAACCCTTTCAGGTAGTGTACCTTTTTCTCTTGTAATTTTTTCTTTAGCTCTCTGAAACTTCTTCTTTCTGTTTTACTTACAGAGTGAACCTTTGCTGCTAAAATTACCGATGCTCTTACACGAGCAACCTCCGTCAATTTGTTCTGCATTGCTACTCGTAAATACTCTTTAACTCTACGGTGTTGTTGTTTTGGTAAATATTTTTCTTCTTGAGATTCTTGAGTTTCCTCTATAATCAACATGGAATTTTTCTGTTTACTATCATTCTGTGTTTTCTTTGTCCGCTTAGAATCTTCAATACCTTGCACCAAAACTGGCTGACTTTCAGACCTTTTGTTTTCGTTCATTGGACTATCGCGCACCACCTCTGCCACTTTCGAAAACGTTGCAATAGTATCTTTAACTACGCGCCTTCCAGTTTCCTCCCCTTCTTTAACAAATCCCATTATTACACTCTGGGATTGGGGAGTATTTTCTAAAACTACATGTTGAGGCATCAATGTATCCCTATCTATACTGTCTCTTTCTGGAATACTCGACGTATCTTGCCTCCAATAACCACGTTCTTTAACAGGATTCGTCTTACTAACTTCTGAAGCAATCTGCTGTACCTCTTGAACAATCTCGTTACCCCGTTGTTCTTCTACTTTCACATCAGAAAGAATAAATACTCTTTCTGCCGGTTTTGATTCTGCTAGACTGGTAAATTGCTGACGAGAAAGCATGTGAACCGATGTAAAAGAATGATATGTTCCCTCTATGGCTGTATTGATAATTGATGCTGTCCCAATACGAGTTACCGGATCGTATTTCATAACAAGAATATCACGGTGTTCACCGTCATTGCGGGCATACACCGTAGAAACCACGGTAGCCCCATTTCTGAACGCTTCTTGGATCATCCGGGAAGTTTGATGTTCTTCTGGTGAGTATTCATCAGGTCGTTGACGTATTTGACTTTGTTGCATTTCCTCAAGTGTTTTTCCATATTCGATATATCGAACATCACCACTGTCAGTTAGTGTAAAGTGGCCTATCTCGTATTCTGGTAAGTTCGCTGCCTCGCGCTTTTCTGATATTTTATCTTGATGATATCGAGGACGGAATGTTTGAGCGGCTTGCACACGAACCTCGTGTTCACTCAACGTTGGAGTTGATACTTTAAGTTGCTCAACAACATCGTCATAAGAAGATAAATACATTCCTTTACTTTGTTCACACGCGCATCCTGCCATAGTTTTCTCCATCATCCTCCTTCGTCCCGCTTGACGGGACTTCGGACGGATTGATGGTTAGTAAATTCGCAAATAAAAATTTGCTTATTAACTAACGCATCAAAAAACTTCTCGAGTGAGAAGTTTTATAAAGTCGCATCTCCTCTCACTCGAAGGATACGCGCTTGTCAAAAGCCTGCGACCGGACTCTTCGATTCGCTTCGCTCTCTCAGAGCAAGCTATCGAAATACCGTTGCGGTACAGTTCCCGAATTCCTCGCCCCGCGTAGCTTTACGCGGAGTGGGGTCACGGGATTCGGAGCTTTTGACTATTTACCTTTTTTCATACCAGACCAAATAATTTCCGGCTGATTCGTCTTTTTATTTATAAACCGTGCAAGCATGAAAAACAAGTCCGATAATCGATTGAGATATTTGATGATGAACGGATTCACTGGTTGCTTTTGCGCCAATGCTACCGTCTGACGCTCCACACGGCGACAGATACTCCGTGTTACATGCGCATAGGAACCCAAAACCGAACCGCCGGGAAGAATAAAGTTTTTGATAGCTGGCAAGTCTTTCTCTAATGCATCAATCCGCGCCTCCATTTCCTTTACTCGCCCTTCCATCTTTCGCAAGAGGACCTCTTGCGAAGCTGGCTTCCATCCAGCTAACAGACTTCCTATGGTAAATAAATCAGATTGAATCATTGCCAAAAATTGTTGGACATCGGGAACCGTAATTTGCGAAGCAATAAGCCCCACCCAGCTATTGAGCTCATCAATAGAGCCATAAACATCCACCAGTTCCGCGCATTTGAGCACGCGTTTACCACCAAAAAGCGATGTGGTTCCGGTGTCACCGGTTCGGGTGTAAATAGACATAAACAATAAACAAATACTACAAATCCGATAAATACTACAAATAAAAACATTTGTCGGATTTGCTTATTTGTCGGATTTATCGGATTAACATTCCGAATAGCCGCAGCTATAACATTTCTTGCAGGATTCTTCAAACACCAGGCTTCCTTCGCCACATTGGGGACATAAGTCAACGGTCACCATGCGCTGGGATTGCGTTTGCGGTAACGGTAATTGTTGCGCTGGCGTACTTGTACCGAGGTCTTCCGAGGTATGACCATTCACTGCATCGGGCGCAGAATCACTTAAACGGTGTTTCGTGAAAAAACCAAAGTGCCGGTCAATCACTTTGGCAATAGCATCAGGCAAACTGCGCACTCTATTTTCTCCAAAACCTAAACTACGGGCGCCGCCAATGCCGATAAGCTCCGCTGCTATTTTGTGGGCACGGTCCAAGGCGGGAATAGGAGAGGCCATGCGCAATGTTAATGATATCAACCGACCCATTGCCTCTGCCATAGCCGTTACGTCGCTTCCTGCTTTCCCAACATTAATAAATATCTCCAACGGCTGCATGCCACCATTGGTATTGATAGTGATAAATGCCTGTCCCACCGGCGTTTCTATCTGATAGGTTGATCCGTGGGCAATCATTGGCCGAGGCTTTACTTCGGGTCGCGACTGCTCTGCTCGTTTTTCTTCCTGCTTGCCCGACGAAGCCTTGGCGGAGTCAGGGCGAGACAGCACTCCTTGCCTGCTCCCTTCGCGCATATACGCGATGCCTTTACATCCTAGTTCATACGCCAACGTGTAGAGTCGCTTGACATCTTCCACTGTGTGCGTTTTGGGCGCGTTGACGGTTTTACTAATGCTGGCATCTACATACTTTTGAATCGTTGCCTGCACGTGCACGTGGTCTTCCGGCGTCAGATCATTTGCCGACACAAACCAACCGGGACGTTCTTCTTTGGTGGGTTCCCGCCCATTCGTTTTTTTAAACGCATCAAACCATGCATCATAGAGCGGATGGCGCAGCGTATGTTCTCCGAGCCGGTCACGCCGAATAAATTCAAATTCATACACCGGCTCAATGCCACTGGAAACTCCGGAAAGGAGCGAGGTTGACCCTGTGGGCGCCTGTTGGAGCACCACGCTATTTCGCACCCCATGCTTTTTCATTTTCTTTCTCGTATCTTCGGGAAGTTGTTTGATAAAGTACGCATCAAGATGCTTTTCAATATCTATCTTTGGAAATGCTCCTTTTTCTTTCGCAATGTCCACGGATGCTTCATACGCGGCGTCGCGAATGGTGCGATAGATTTTATCAATAACCGGCAACGATTCAGCTGAGCCATAGCGCAGTTTCATTTTAATAAGCGCATCGCCCAACCCCATGGTCCCTAGCCCTATCCGCCGCTCGCCTCCCTTCTGGACCTTAGAAATTTCATCAAACACGTAGAAATCCGCATCCACAATGTCATCCTGAAATCGCACGCCAATTTTGGCAATGTCTGCCAGGCGCTTGTAATCCATCTCTCCCGCATCGGTCACGAGTGCCGCAAGATTGATGGAACACAAATTGCAAACGCCCCAATCTGGAAGAGCTTCCTCACCGCAATTGGAAACTATCATGCCGTTTGCAGCAAACCGATGAATACCGGCAACGGTAATATCAAAGACATCTTCCATCCCTTCTTCTTCTAAACCATCAAATGTCGCTATGAAGGACTTCTTATACGGTCCACGAACATACGTTGCCAAAAGCGATCGAAGCTTCTCTTGTTTTTCTTCCTGTAAAAAACCGATCAAACTTGCAAAAAGATGAAGATCTGATTTTGCAATCACCAAGTCGTGATAGGCTTGACAGGTATATTCCTTATAACCTCCATGCCCATCGGGCAAACGTCGCATACCAGCGTCTCGGCGGTTTTGATATAGCTTGCTTACGATTCCAAAATTGAGAAGCAACCGTTGTACATCGATAAGAAGTTTATGGCTTACAGAGGTAAGTCGCACAGAAACACCTTTTTTTGGGGTACCGGCAACATGTCCATCGCTAGAAAATAGTCCCTGTAAAAATCCTCGCTGCATTGCTTCTGAACCAGTACATATTGTCTGCGGCACAAGATATTTGTTTTCATGAGAAAGTCCATACCGCTTGGCCATACGCCATAGGCGAACGGATTCAACTACTGCTTTATCTTCTTTCTCAATATATTGAGCACCCACAGGATACGAACGCGAAACTATTTGTTCGCCATCAACCATAGCACTCACCATCGCAGCAAATCGTGGCGCAAGCTCTTCTTTCTCTTTACGATAAAAATATAATGTCGCAACATCTTCTTTCATGCTCCCATCTCCCACAAGCCATCCAAGTACCTGACCCTCTTCCAATGTGCCATGCACACCAAATGCGCCACCGCTCGTTAACACAATGTTGTCTCCCTGTTGTAATTGCCTTGCCTCCACCTTGCCTGATGGCGTATACACCTTATGATCATGGGTTAAACGGAGTTGATACCCTTCGCGGGTTTTCAATCGGTAGACTCTTTTTGTTCCGGTTTTAAAAACGGGCGAAGAAAGATATGGTTTCCCGTCAACCATCACAGCGAACGGTTTACCTTCCTGGTAAAGATCTGTAATGGTGCGCATACCGTTCGTAGTAGAAACGATCGTATCTCCCGTCACGCATGGGTTTACACAGTTGACGTGCTCCCAATAATAATTGTTAAACCATTTATTGTAGCGCTCCATAAACACCACGCCGGGCTCGGCGCTCTTCCACGCGGCTTCGGCAACCAGGTCCCAAATTTTTCGTGCCTTGACGGTCTTTTGGACAATCACTTTTTTCCCCAAGGCAAGCCAATTAGAAAGATATCCGTCCCACTTCGTATCGTAGTCCGGATCTTCTTTATCCGGAAACACGAGCTCCCAATCGCTATCGTTTTTCACCGCCTCCATGAATGCATCGGACACACAGACGGAAAGATTGGCGCCGTTGATGCGGGTGAGGTCTTGTTTGACCGTAATAAATTCTTCGATATCCGGGTGCCAGTCCCACAGCATGAGCATAAGGGCGCCGCGACGGCTATTGGATGTGTAAAATCCGTTGCCGGAAAGAAGGTGCGTATCGCTAACCTCCAGATCATAAACCGGCAATATTCCCTTCGGGGTGATACTGACGATTTCATCGGGAACACAGGAGGCGAGAAACTCAACGTCCTGTTGATCCGATTGGAAGACCTGCGGGAGATGTTCCTGGAGAAACAACGCCGCTTTCTGGCTCGTCGTCGGGTTGGTGCGCGCCATGGTCCGCTGAAAATTTGCAAGGTACGCAAACCGATTAACGACGTTAAATGGCCATCCAAACGCGCCATCCCGCACCGATACCTCGTGGTCTGCTACTTTCTCGGTCCACGGAGCCAAAAGATTTTCTTTTCTTTCCTGTACTGCAATCCGCGATGCAATCCCTACATTGATGAGTAGTAATTGGAGTTCTTGGGCAAAGCGGCGGCTTACCGTCGTAATGCGCAAGCCCCCTTTCCCGCCGCGGTTGGTACCATCACCCATAAATACTCCGGCGATGTAGGCCGATACCACAGACTTGGGCGAACGGAAGACCTGCTCCGGCACAGTCACCGTGACACTTGATGCCTTCATGAGTTTGTTTTCGGTAAGGTATTCGTTGAGTCTACGCGAGAATATCTCCACGTCCCACACTGCCCCATCACCGTGATGGATCTTTGGTTCTATAGCAAAGCATCGCGTGATAGCACTCAAAAGCGTCTTGAGATCCTCCGGCCTGTCATGGGCCATGGCAATCCGGATACCTTTCCCGTTGGGACTATACTCATCGCTGATTTTAGAGCCGTCGGCGTGGTAGGCACCAATAAGGAATGCCAGATCCTGGGTAAATGCTTCGGGCAACACAATGTCTTTTCTGCCCCATGAGTGTTTCGAGGGCTCCGGCAGGCTCGTTGAAAGCTGCACGCACGGCACGTCATCACGCCAGTCTCCCAAAAGCATCACGGTATGATCGCCCTCACGAAGCGATGATAGCGGTGTAAGAAAGAACTCGCCCCGTTCGTTAAACGTCACGAACTTGTGCTCTCCGGTTGCCGTGACCCTAAACCCGGCTGCAGTCGTTACCTCATATACTTCTTTTCTCCCGTTATGAAACCTCGCCGTTACCTCTTTATACCCCTGGTGTGTTGCGGCAAATGAGCGCGCCTTCCCCATGACGATCTCTTCAACTGGCACGAGCCCCCGGTGCGTCATAATCCGCGTCCCCGGCGCAAAGCACCCGCCTTGCTGAATGATGTCTTTGGTAGCCACACTAAACAACTCCGCCCAATTGCACGGACCCGAAGAAAATCCGTTTACTTTCTTGACGCGCGAGCCGCGGGGGCGCAAACTGGAAAGGTTGATGCCCACCCCTCCGCCGCGCGACATAATTTCTACCATTTGACCTAATGTCTTGAGTATGCCGCCGCGCGAATCTGCAGGGCTGGGAACCACGAAGCAATTATAAAATGTAACCTTGTAGCCGGTACCTGCTCCAGAGAGGATACGTCCGCCCGGCACGAGGATAAAATTCTGCATGGCATCATAAAACTGCTCTTCCCAGTGCTCCCGTTTGGCTTTCGGCTCCACCTGTGCAATCGCGTGCGCCACTCTGCGCCACATTTCCTCGGGAGTTTTTTCGACCGGTTTACCGGTCTCATCTTTGAGCGCGTAACGATCTAAAAAGACTGTTTGACGAATGCCGGTAAGGTCCATATAAGGTTTATAATTTATATAACATGTATAATCGTTATTGGAGTTTTCGTAACTCTTTTTCAAAATCTTCTATATCCACAAATTGTCGAAATACGCTTGCAAATCGAATATAGGCGATCTTGTCTAATTTTTTTAAACGTCGTGCAACGAGTTCTCCAATTTTTTTACTGACTATCTCCGTTCCTTCTCCTCCAATGAGTTCTCGTTCCACTTCATCAACAATTCTATCAATGTCTGCGGCTTTGAGTGTCGTCTTGCCGCTTGCCCGCCAGATACCGCGCTTAAGCTTTTCCCGATCAAACGATTCCCTGCGCTCATCCTTTTTAATAACGGTGAGCGGCACATGCTCTACCCGTTCGTACGTCGTAAACCGCTTCTCGCACTTCGTACACGTTCGCCTGCGGCGCGTCACCGACAGATCTTCGCTTTCCCTCGTCTCAATAACTTCTGTTGCTTCGTTGGAACAATAGGGACACTTCATCTGTGAAATAAAAAACACTACATCTGGTGCCACTCACGATCCTAGGACACTAAATGGCATGTCGTCAACTGGCAATTTCTACATCAGAACTACTCAATATTTTTTGACAGCCTCAATAGTCGTCAAGTGAGGAAAAAGTACGGGGAAAAACGTGATACGGGATACGTGATACGGGATATGAAAAACGTGAAGAAAAAATTTGTATTCACTTATTACTTCTCACTTACTTAAGCTTTGACAAGTCAGCTTGCAACTTTTTGGCCAAGGTAAGGGCGTCGGTGATTACTTCTTTCTCTGACGCGCTCACGTTCGTAAGTAATTCCGTTAGGACTTCGATATGCTTCGCTACCGACTTCTCCAGACGATCAGTGACACTGCCAGGAATGGATATACCGTTATTTTTGAGTGTTATCAACTTGATTTCTGATTGCTGGAGGTACCATTCTCCTTGAGTAACTGCCTTACCCACAATTTTTGTCTTTCCTTGATCAATGGCAAAAACCGCCATATTGACGAATTTATCTGCCTGCAACATATAAAACTCTGCCTTTCGAATAGGATCAGAGATAAGTTTTTCTAAAATCATGTCCCGAAGTTGCTTTAAGACATAGAGCGGGTGATCCAAAGATATCCCTGGGTACGGCAACACGTAATCCACTTTCTTAGTTACCGTTCCCAGCACTTCCCCGCTAATTTGCGGAGTGGGAGAAGGTTGTATCACAGACGTTGCTTGAACGGGAGTTTTCGCAAAAACGAGTTCGGGAGAAAGAAACATCAAAGATAGTCCGAGACTCAACAGCGTAAGAAAGCGATGTACCATAGCGTCCTCCTTTACACTAAGTATACTCCTTTATGCAAACTGCGCAACTTTTTCTGGTTTTATACCCATCATATCAAAAATTTCCCGTTCCAGTGCCTTTACTTTTGGATACGCTCGATCTAATATCTTTTGCTCTTTCTGCGGTAAATGTTCGGCATTCCACAAACTAAAGCGCGTATCAACGCCAACAATCTCATGCTTCACCATTTTGTCCGCAAGAAACAGCAGTTTCTCTTCCCAAGTTTTGGGAGCAAGCTTCGGATCAAGGATCGCGTGGAGTGGATGCGTTTTGACGAGGTCTGCCACCTCCCTCATCTCCTCTTGTCGAAGTATCCGAACCGCTGCATCCGGATGGACTTCGCCGGGAAGCTTGGGAATGTTTTTATCAATATCATGAAGCAAGGCTCCTGCAAGAAGTAATTTGTCATTTATTCGTAAATCGTAAATCGTAAATCGTAATTCTTTTGCCAAAAATAACGCAACTTTTGCCACCAAACTCACATGCAGCCTTTTTTTATCAGGTAACTGATATTTGTCCCAGAGTGCTTTTACTTCCTCTTCGTTGGGAATCATATTGTATGTTTCTTGAGTTTCGCATCAAATGTTTCCAAGGGAATATGCTTTTCCTCCGACACAGACATAAGCCAGCAGTCAATATAATTGAGGGTACTCATGCGATAAAAAGCAAGCGCCCGCAGCATGGTATGTTTCCGTATATTTACCACCCACTCTTGAACAAATAATGTCTCAAGCTTGCCTACGATATCCTCGCGTTTCATTTTATATACAGATGTTAATACCCAAATGACTTCCGCTAGAGTAACTTCATCGAAATAACAATCAATTTCTCCTCGTTCTGCACGATGAAATAATTGTTTTGCTCGTATAAACAGGCCTTGATGATCCTGAAGCAAGAAGCGAATGGTGATATTTGCGTCAATGAGAACGGAACGAATAGCTTTCATGCATACCGCTTGCCAAGAGCACGCGCCGCAATTTTACGTGCTTTTTCCTGCGGAACATACCCTACAGAGGACTTCAGCGAACCGGCCAACTTCTCAACCACGGTAGTGGGGATAATACGAATTACTGCTTGCTTTTTGTCTACAGCAACATCCGTAAATATTACTTTATCCCCCACAGATGCTCCAAGAGTTCGACGTACCGCCTCCGGTATCGTCACCTGACCTTTGGTCGTAATGGTTGTGAGCATGGTCATATAGTAAGAATTATATACTATCGTAATACTTTTGTCAAGATGTATTACTTTTGCGGGTGTTGACCATTTACGATAAAGTACCCAAGCGCCTGAAGAACCAAGTCTAATGTTTCTTTGGGTCCATGAGAATAGGTGTTAATGACCAGATCGTAATACTTCGGATCCCAAAAATCACTCACGCCATACATCCGCCTCCACTTACTCACATTGGTTTCTTCCCGATCCCGTACGTGCTCTTTTGCTTGTTCTACCGTGATATTATCGCGATTGACGATGCGATCAATCCGGAGCGCATCGTCGCACATAAGGAGTACTTTCAATACATGCTTCAAGCCCCGCATGTTCCATCCGGCAATCCAGGATTCGACTGCTACGTGACTAGCTGGATTGGTAAGTTTTTCTCTCATCGCAACATCAATTTGCAAATCAATATCGTCGCCATAATCCGTGGCTTTGTGATGGGTCACGTCATGAGCATTGTGTTTTCCAGATTCAATGGCAAATTTTCTCGCCCAGTCGCCGCCGGAAAATGTTTCCCAGCCAAGCGGTTCAAGATAAGGTTTGAGGTTTCGAAGAAGTGTCGAGCGTCCGGCACCTGGTCGGCTCGAGATCGCAATACTGTTGTACTTTAATGGTTTTTCCGTCTCTTTTGGCTTAAATTCTTCTGGGTATTGCACTTTTTTCCCTCCAGGCATCGTATCCATGTTCCTATTCTAACGACCATATTGACAAGCGTCAAGGTTTGAAGTACCATTAACTATGGCAGTTGATAACTCTTCTCACTTCACTGTAGCGGTCTGCGGATCAGCAGGCGGCACGTTCTCAAACACCATCGCCAAGAAAGCCTACGAAATCGGTAAATACCTTGCAACACAGGGCTGCATCCTATTTTCCGGCGCAACTCTTGGGTACTCCTGTGACGCCACGCGGGGAGCACATGATACAGGAGGACTCACGATTGGCATCTCACCGGCTGAAAATCTTCATGAACAGTTAGAACGCTATGAGCATATTGACCCGAAGCTCTGGAACACCATCGTCTATACTGGTATAGGATACAAGGCACGCGATGTCGTTATGATGAGAAGTATTGATGCGGCGATACTTATCGGTGGCGGCGTGGGGACGCTTCTTGAACTGACACTTGCGATTGATTTCCAAAAAGTCATTGGTATCCTGGATGGTTCCGGAGGAGCAATTGATCTTCGGGAGCAGGTTGCGGCAATTTCCCATCGGCATAAACCCTCCTATATTGTCTCAAAAAATCCAAAGCCACTCGTAGAAAACGTCATCAGTGAACTCAAAAGGAGAGCGTATGCCAAGTAGACCAGAAACCTTACAGACAGCCGAACAATTATCCCAAGAATTTGGAAACAGATTTTTGCTCCTTTCCCAGAGTTGGACACAACCATATGTTGAAGCCTTCCGGAGGGCAACACCCGCTGACGAGGCAACACTCCTGCCATTTTGGCAGGCAACAGAAAAGTTGGGACGGCTTGCCATGCAAAAAGCCACGGGTGTGATGCTTCCTCAACTCAATCAGAATAATCATCATACTCCTGCGCTTGCCATTGCCATCCCTCGAGGCGCATATCCTTTTTTATATGGAATCCGTCAGTACTCTCCTCACATCCCCTTTATCATTACGAACGATGGTGGTAATAAAAATCCTATCAAACCCCTTATCCCAGAAGCAGTCCAGCCAACAAGCGTCGGACGCCTCCTGTTGATAGATCCTGTTATTGATACTGGCGAAACACTCAGACGAACAATCGGAGGATTAAACCAACGAGGTATCGTGGCTGATCACGTTATTGCCCTTGGAGTCATTGCACACTCCCCAACCGTACGGAGCCTTCTTGAACAATACCCTGCCCTTCACATTGTCACGGCAGATATTGAAGATAGCTGGATTCCTGCGCCAGACGGAAACGGACGGTGGCTAGCCGGTTTTGGCGATATTGGTGCAAATGTCCAAGCAGCGATCATCCGCCATCCTGCATTAGGAAAACACATGAAAGAACCAGGTTTATATACTGCCCAGTAACGTATGGTCATACAGTATCTTCCGGTCAGTTGGAACGAATATCACACGCTCGCCCAAAAACTTGCCGCCTCAATCCTTGCCCAAAAACAACCCGTGGATGAACTCGTTGCCATCTCTCGTGGCGGACTAACTTTAGGGCATCTTCTCACTGATTTTTTGCGCGTCCCCATATCCACCATCTCCATCCAAAGTTATACCGACATCCAGACGCGCGGAGAAATACAGATTCTTGCCAAACTCCCCACGTCTATCCGGGGAAAGCGTATCCTTTTGGTAGACGATGTGGCAGACTCGGGCAAAACCTTGTTGCGCGCGGTGCGGTATCTCAAAAAATGCGGCCCCAAGGATGTAACCACGGTCACCATGTTTTACAAGCCCCACTCCACGTTCCGACCGGACTATGTTGCCCGGCAAACAAGGAAATGGATTCTTTTCCCCTATGAGCCCACAGAAATGATCCTCCTTATCACAAAGCAAATGGAAAAAGAAGGGAAATCCAAGGCCCAGATTCAAACATTTTTAGAACGTCTCCATTACAAAGACAGCCAAATTGCCTTTGTCCGAAAATACCATCTGTAAAGAAAGGAGGATGCTATGCCACCAGAAATGATAGTGACTGAAAAAATTATCGTAACCCCTGATGAGCCAGTAACCAGAGAATTAGGACCGAATGAGCTCGTTAATGTCTCTGCTTCGCCTGACGGAGGATTACGGGTTATTCAAGAGATACGTTTTGAGGATGAAGTTGGGGGACATTACAATTTAACGGTAACAGAAGTTCAGGGTAATTTAGGAATGAATACGAGAGACGGCAAGACAGAGTACGAATTTAGTCGAAAGTAATGCATGTGGCCATCTCACCGGAACATCCCTGTTGCACCTGCCAAATCAAATTTCCAAACGGCGATGCAAATGTTATCATGTTCTAGAACATGATAACATTTCTTACCCATGATACTTATCGTTGACTTTAGTTTCAGACTGCGCATCTTATTGACAAAAAATTTTGAATACCTGTGAAGCATCCGTTTATCACCGTCATTGGTAACGTGGGAGCAGGAAAGTCAACACTTGCGCGGTTTCTTGCTCAAAAACTTCCTGCTCATTTAGTAGCTGCGGATGAATTATACAAAACCAATCCCTTTTTCCAGGATGCAGTCGTTGACCGCGCTCGTTGGTCGCTTGCCTCTGATATATGGTTTCTGACTCGTCGCGTGGAAATGGCACAGGAACTGGAAAAAATACTCACAAAACAAGCCGTCGTCCAGGACAGCGGACTCCTGATGTCGTGGGTCTATGCCAACAGCCGGCTTGCTGCCAAACACATGAACGAGCAAGAAATGGAACTATACAATGAACTTTTTGAAAAATGTACAAAAACAACCGTCAGGGAAAACCTGGTCATCAATCTCAAACTCCCTGTTCCGCTACTGCTAGAACGCATTAACGATCGAGGTCGCGAGTTCGAAATGAAATACTTCACCCCGCAATATCTTGAAGGAATCCAACGGTCGTTAGACACATTGATCGTTCGTCTGAAAAGTCAAGGGCAAAAAGTACTGGAATATACCCACGTCAACGGGCATGATGTCATCAATAGTTCCAAAAATCAGAAAGATGTAGTACAAAAAGTACGACGCCTGGTTACCTAACTATGGTTTTGGAAATACCTGCAAAACACTCACTTTTCAAAAATACTCTTTCCTACCTCCCTCCTTCAGAGGACAAAGGAAGGTTGTTAGCCGATACATGGCAATCAGAACTTCTGAAGATCGTGGGAGCGCTTGCAAAAGGCGAACATGCTATCCAACAGCATGTTAGTCAAACTGCGCGAAATTCTATTGACGAATGGAAACATCACCAAGACCACGGGAGCCAGCATAGTTATTTTGTTTATGAAGGCATAGTACACATCGCCAAAAAAGAAGGCATCTGGAAACCAGAACAGGACAATATATACCAAGCCTATGCCGTGCTCCATGACCTTGCACAAACGTTTCCGCTCCAACATCCCGCTACCGGTGAACCACTGCCTGGTGATGTTCGAAAACTTCACCCTGATACGATGGCCAGGATGATTCTGTTGTTCGGAATCAAACTGGGACTATCCGTTTCTGGTGCACGATGGATGGCAATGGATATCCGTCATCATGACGACACATATAGTACAGGACAAACATACAGTCGGATGAGTCCTATCGGAAACCTGCTTGCCGATTCAGACAAATTGTTTGGCGCCGGACTGTCTCACAACCCCAACGATCTTGCCCACGACGCACTAGAACGAAACAAAAAAGGAGGAATCGGACCTGCGGGTTGGTATCTCATCCGCGATGACATTACCCCTGAAGAGCGGCGGGATTGGCAATATGGAGATCGCTGGCTGGGTGATCGTTTGAGTGCAGTGCTCAAAGAAATGAATTCAACCGCCTTTTATACAGAAACCGGGAAAGCAGTGGCCGAAGCCAAAAGGGGCGCATTCGTTGAACAAGCACGACAGTTTTACCTTGACGAGTATCATCAGAACCGACGAATGATCTCATTATGGGAAGAAGCAGTCACTAATGCCCGTCTGATGAGCGTGGTACTTGTAGGGAAAAACCCCGATGGTAAACTTCCTCTGGAGAAACCGGCTGAAGACCTTTCTGATATTTCCGGCATTGTGGAAGAGGCGTATAATCGCCCGATTCAGGTAAACACCCGCCCCGGACACGAAACACCCCGAGGATGGAAAATACAGGTTACCATTGATAATCAAAACCCGCTTCTTATTGATCCGAGTATCGCCCGATATGAAACAGAAGAGAGATTCATGCATGCAATCAACGCCGTTATTACCATAGGAGGTCTTTTGTGATTCTCATCATCGACTTCGGTTCCCAAACTGCCCATCTTATCGGACGCAGGTTTCGGCAATTAGGCGTGATGAGCGACTATGTGGATCCAGAGAATGCTCTTGCTGCAATCAAAGAAAAAAAACCGCGAGGTATTATCTTAACGGGCGGTCCAGCAAGTGTGTACGAACAAGGAGCTCCTACCATAGATAAACAACTGTTTACTTTGAAAATCCCAGTGCTCGGCATCTGCTATGGCTGGCAGTTGATGGCAAAACTTCTCGACGGAGACGTACAAAATACGCAAAAGGAGTACGGACCGGAATTTCTTAAGGCCTCGCCTTACAATTCCGCAAGGCGAGGCCTTGTCAAAACGGGAATCGTCTTTATGTCTCACGGAGATACGGTTACTTCACTTCCTGAAGGATTTACGGTCACAGGAAGCACAAAGAGTGTTCGCTTTGCCGCAGTTTGTGACCTCAAGCGTAAACTCTTTGGCGTGCAGTTTCATCCAGAGGCAGCTCATACCCAGTATGGTTTAAAAATCCTGGAAAATTTTGCCTGCGATATCTGTGGTGAAACACTTTCTCCCCTTAAGCTTTCCCCTGATAGTATTATTCAAACCGTCAAAGATACCGTGGGTGGTAAAAAAGTGATCTGTGCAGTGTCTGGCGGTGTGGATTCAACAGTAGCAGCTTTTTTGATTGGCAAAGCCATCGGTAAACACCTTATCCCTGTCTATGTGGAATCCGGCCTCATGCGACCAGAAACAGACATTCGGGTCAAGGAAATTTTTACCACGTTTGTCCATGCTGATTTGGTGTTTGTCGATGCGCGCAAACAATTTATGGAAGCGCTCATTGGTATTACTGATCCCGAAGTGAAACGCAAAACCATTGGCAAGCTCTACGTGGATATTTTTCAGAAAGAAGCGGCTAAACATAAAGACGTAGCCTTCTTAGGCCAAGGAACGATTTATTCGGATGTGATTGAGTCCAAAGGCAGCAAACTTGCCTCACATATTAAATCGCACCACAACGTCGGCGGCCTTCCAAAAAATCTTCGTCTTTCCCTTCTTGAACCTCTTCGCTCGTATTATAAAGACGAAGTGCGTGAGCTTGGCCGATTAGCGGGACTTCCGGAAGATATTTTGATGCAGCACCCCTTCCCCGGCCCAGGATACGCGATTCGTATTCGCGGTGAAGTAACGGAAAAACGTCTTGAGCAGGTAAAAATTGCCGATAGCATTGTTGTGGAAGAAATGAAAACCGCAAGTCTCTACGATAAAGTGTTCCAATGTTTTGCGGTTATGACCGGAACCAATTCAACCGCAGTCAAGGGTGATGCTCGGGTGTTTGCCGAAGTCGTTGCCATCCGCGCATACGAATCCCGCGACGTCATGACGAGCCAATGGGCACATATTCCGTATGACGTGTTGCAACGAATGTCATCGCGAATCGTCAATGAAGTACCCAATGTCTCGCGCGTGGTGTATGATATCACCACCAAACCCCCTGCCACGATGGAATGGGAATAGGATTTATGGTACTTTTTGACCTAATATCTGCGCCTTCTGAACAGCTGCTAACGCAGCAGGGCTGAGAGGCAAAAGCTTTGCGTAATTACGAAGATCAGCCAACGAATGAACGCCAACATACCACATGACCCGAATCAAATGCCGTACAAAATCTCGGGCAACTTCTTCAGTCGTTCCTCTCACTGGCAACCAAACACTAAAACCTTCCTCAACCTCATGGTCTTTCATTTTATACATATCGGGATGACGACTTACCCTGTCTAACCGTGCTTCACGGGCAGCTGAACCTATGTAATTTGCATAAACAATACCATCTCTACCACGTTTCTTTTCACTCGGAGCTTCTTCTGTTGCTGCCCATACGCCTCCCATTACTACTCCCTGACTAAATGCCAGAGCAACCGCTGTAGCATGTGGATCCCGTGCGCCTCCATCAGAAAAAAGAAATACATCAGTCTCTTTCAATATCGGATATACCCAATCAAGCGCTGTCAACTGTGGTACATGCACATCAAGATTATTCCAGGTACCACACGCAGTTCCGCTTGCAATACCTACCCACTCTCCATCAGGACTTGCCGATAGGAGTCGCTGCGCTCCTTCTGCTGTTGCTATATTACCTGCAAGAATAATCCATCTTCCACTGGCATCGGCATCTCTCACTCTCTTTACGCCATCGGACAATTGTTGAGCATTTTGCAAATCATAATCTCGAGCTTCTCGTGTATAAATAAGAGATTCAACAAACGCTGGTGTGTATCCATTTGCAGAATCAATCCGTACTATCGGTGCTCCTGCCTGAAAAAGCCTGATCGTTTCTTCTCTCATGCCCTGAAAACCTACAGCAATACCAAAAATCATGCGTCCATCCGGACGAACAGCAGCATACGGATATTGTTCTCTATCTATCGTAACTTCACTCAATTGACGAGCTAATGCTTCACGATATTCGATTGAAGAAAACTGATGAATTATTGGTGTTACTCCGACTCTCGCTAGAGCTAATACGTTAGTTTCATTAGTAACACTTTCCATGTTTGATGACACAAATGGTGTACCTGCTCCCCCTATATTTCCCCATCGCAAATTAATATCGTATTTTTCTTTTTGTGGGTCACCTGAATTAGGAGCGCCGTTGAACGGACCTGTTCCTGGAACAAATGTCACCTCATCCAAACTCATTCCTCTTTCTTTAAGTATTTCCGGCATATATATACGTCCAGAAAAATACTATGTCTAGACTAGAGAGAACATACTATAGCTTCTTCTAAATGTAAATGAGATTATTGATGGTTTCAGAATAATACTTCTTACTGCGGCTTATTGAGAATAAATTTTTATCTCATTACGGCTTTGATGGAAGCGTACGGAGCTTCAAGTTGAGTATGCCTGTAAAGTGCTTTTGATTCAATGTAAAAAGTTCCGCTTCGTTGACCAGAGCTGTAGCCGCAAAGGCGGCATCGGCAAATTCCATGGATTGTTTTGCGTCTCTGGCTAATTTACCGGCAAGCGTTGCAATCTCAACTGTGTATGGCAATACGTCTAATGATCCCAATGTCGATAATAAATACTGTTCTTTTTGATCATCTCTGGTACTTTCTCCTTCATAGAGCTCCTGCAGACAAATGACAGAAGTAGTAATGGGCTCCTCAGGATATGCGTCAAACAGCCGTATCAGAACAGATGTACTCGACTGGCTTCGTAGGTGATCAATGATAATATTCGTATCGACAATTACCATGCCTGTTTTCTTTTTGCCGAAGCGGCAAGCTCAAGTTTTCTTCTCTGCTTTTCAGTTTTTGTCCACGTATCCCTCTTCCATGTACCCATGGTCTTTTTGAGTACCTCTACGGCAATGTTTCTAGAATCAGAGGTACCCAGCGATTTCTCCAGTGGCGTAATGTATACGCCGTACCCTTTGATCGTAAGGCTTAAGAGGGCGTTTTCATCAATACCAAGCGCATCCCTCATTCTTTTGGGGATGACAATTTGTCCCTTTGCATTGGGTTTGGTAACTATACCTAAATTCATACTAGTATGAATTTACTACAAATCAAAACAGTTGTCAAGCGGGTTTATTGAGGACGATGGGTTTGAGTCTACTCATAGCTTCCAAAGAATACCGCACGCCCTGGACGCCCAAGCCGGAGCGCTTGACGCCTAAAAATGGAAAATGATCCGGGCCGCGCTGGGGCGAACCGTTAATCTGAACTGTACCGACATTAAGCTGCCGAGCAAACACAATCCCTGTCCCCTCGTCTTTCGTAAATACCGATGCCTGGAGTCCAAAATGTGACCCATTGATGATGGTAGCCGCCTCATCCATACTGTTGACGCTCATAAAAGAAATTACCGGTCCAAAAACCTCCGTTCCTACAATCTTCATCGTTGGCTTGACATTGGTCAAAATCGTCGGTTCGATGTAGCTGGCAGTGCGTTTGCCACCAGTTGCGATGGTTGCCCCGTCACCCACCGCCTCTTGAATAACTTCTTCAATATGAAGGGCGGCTTGTTCTGATATCACCGGCCCGACGAGTTTGGTCTCGGGACTTCGCGGGTCACCCATGTGAACAAGTGTCTTCATTTGCAAGAGGACCTCTTGCAAAAGGCTTTCTAACACTCCCGATGTTCCGAGCACGTATTTAATGGCCGTACAGCGCTGACCGGCATAGGAAAAGCCGCCTTTAATAATTTCCCGAACAGTCAAACTCATATCCGCATCAGGAAAAACAACGGCCGGATTGTTGCCGCCGCATTCAAATACCAAAGGCTTCATGCCGCCTGCTACAGCAATCGCCCTTCCTGTATCGCTACTTCCCGTAAAGGTAATAAGGTCTGCTTTTGGATGGCTCACCAAATAATCACCAATCTCTCCTCCTCCCCCAGTGACACAACTCAAAACGCCAGCAGGCACACCAGCTTTTTGGAAAATTTTCGTCAAATGCAGTCCACTGATTGCTCCCTGGGTCGGCGGCTTAAAGACCACGCTATTACCCATAAGGAGGGCCGGGACAATTTTACTTGCAGAGAGATTGACCGGATAGTTAAACGGGCTAATGGCGACCACCACGCCATAGGCGACGCGCTCAACGAGCGCAATACGTCCTTTTTCAAACCCGGGAAAATTATCACTGTCCAGTGTTTCTCCGCGCAGTGACTGGGCTTCATCGGCAAAGTAATCCGTAAGGTCTACGGTGCGCATAATTTCTCCCTTGGCTTCATCGGTCGTTTTTCCAATCTCCCGCATCAAAAGCGCAATAAGGTAATCAGCAAAATGGGCAGTCCAGTCTGCGGCCAAATGCATGATTTTGACGCGCTGATTCAGGGGTATTGCCTCCCACGCTGGCTGGGCCGCCTTAGCAGTTTCCATCACCGCATCAATTTCCGCAGTAGTGACCACCTGAAGATGACCAACAATAGACGCATCAATCGGAGAATGCACCGCTGTTATTTTCCCACTTGTAGATACCACCCATTCTTTGCCATTGAAAAATCGGTACGTCGGCGGGGTTTTGCCATCAGAAATATCGGCAAAAAAATCATCGGGCATACCAGGTAGTAGAACTTCAGGCAAAACGCAGAGAATAGAAACAATCTTTTATTCTGCGCTTGAAAAGTCTCCTCTCTTTATTTGTTGAATAGTCACTTCTGCGTTTTGCTTCATATTTCAAACGTATGTTCTTTTCCAGTGGAACCTCCTCATGTATCGTATAGTCTCTGAAAAGAACATACGTTTCTGAAGTTTCACTACCTGGATGGTACTAGTATATCAGTAACTTATCAAGGGAGTGCAATGCGCTTAACTAAACAGACCGTCATATTGTCTGTGGCACCCATGTTTCGAGCTTTTCGTATAATCTCTTGAGCAGTGTTGGTAAGTCCATCTGACGTATCTCCGGCGTTTTTCACCAATGCTGACACCTCTTTCGGAGAAAGGACGGATGTAATGCCGTCCGTAGCAAGGATAAGAAGGTCGCCTGATAAAAATCGCTGCTGGCTGGCGTTTGGCCAAAGCCCCAGGCGCTGATACCCCAAGGCTCGCGTGAGATTCCCGCTCCTATCGCGGTCTTCACGCGTCAACCTCAGGAGGTTTCCGTTATAAACCCATGCACTGCTATCCCCCACGCTCCCCACCCAGATGGTCATGGGTCCGACAATAGCGACAAGGAGCGTGGTTGCCAGCCCATCTTCAAATCCTGGTTCTCTTTTTTTCTGCCAGATGGTAAGGTTCGTTGATCGAAAAATCCTCCGGATAAGGAGGCGCTTATCTGCCCAATAGCCTTTGCGCAGACGCACCTGTTTGTACGCCCACAGAGCGGTTTCTCCGGCAAGATTGGCAGCTACGTCCCCATGTGGCAGTCCGCTGACGCCATCACAGACAACAAAGCACTCGTCCTTAAAATTTCCGACGAAATCTTCCTGCCGGCTACGACTTCCCTGCCACTGGGCAAAGGCGAAAATAATCGCTTCTTTAGGAAGCTTGAATACCCGGAGCCTCGGATCACGCACTCCCCGCATACCAGGTAGTGAAATTTCGACTGTTGTCTTTTACGCTGTCAAAATTTCAGGCCCCCTTTTCTTTAAAAAATACCTTTGTATGGCCAAGGTAGCGTTGCGAACCGGACAACATGAAAAGCGTGTCGAAATTCTACTACCTGGCATACCGTTTTTCGACTTCCGCCCAATTCACCACACTCCACCATGCTTTTATGTAGTCAGCCCTCAAATTTTGATACTTGAGATAATACGCGTGTTCCCAGACATCAAGACCCAAAATCGGCGTCTTTCCTTCCATAAGCGGCGAATCCTGATTGGGCGTGTCCATAACTACAAGCTTTCCGTTATCTTTAACCAACCACGCCCACCCTGAACCAAATCGATTTAGGGCAGCAGCGCTAAATAATTCTTGAAACTTGTCAAAACTCCCAAACGATTTTTTAATAGCAGCATCTAAATCGCCCTGAGCTTGCCGAAGGGCCCCCGCGGGATTAGGACTCATCACCTGCCAAAACAAACTATGATTGGCGTGTCCTCCTCCGTTGTTTCGTACTTTTATCCGGACTGCTTCCGGGACTTGAGAAAGCTTCTTTACCAAATCTTCAACAGACATTGCCAACAGATCATCCTGCCCCATAAACGCATCGTTGAGATTTTTCACATA
Organism: Candidatus Gottesmanbacteria bacterium; assembly: GCA_016182725.1. GTDB lineage: Bacteria > Patescibacteriota > Microgenomatia > UBA10105 > UBA927 > JACPFZ01. Next base: position 27,926 of record JACPFZ010000026.1, on the reverse strand, counting down.
AGCACCATGGTGCTTATCATGATGAATCCGCATCGTAGCCTCATCAATATATGGCTCGAGTGCGTTGTACGCATAAGGCAACTCCGGCAAGGTAAACATAGGACCTCCTTTATTCATTTATTATATAATACATCCATGAAAAAGAAATCCCCCATTCGAAAACAGCGCCGCATAGCAGCATATCTTTTTTGGCTGCTTCCTCTTGGACTTCTCGTCGGTTCTTACCTTCTTATTCTCAAGGATCTGCCGTCTCCTTCGGGTTTAGCAAATTACAACGTGCCGCTCGCAACAAAAATTTATGACCGCAACGGGACGCTCCTTTTTGATATTTATGCCAAAGAGAACCGTAGCCCTGTACCACTTTCCGAAATCCCCAAGGAGGTCCAGCAGGCAACGATTGCTATTGAAGATAAAACCTTTTACCAACATGGAGGAGTAAGTCCCATCGGCGGCATGATTCGCGCCGTCATCGCGACCCTCACCCGCAGACGCTTGCAAGGAGGCTCGACCATTACGCAACAGTTGGTAAAATCTGCTCTTCTCTCTTCAGAGCGCACAGTAACAAGAAAAATCAAAGAAGTAATTCTTGCGTTCTGGGTGGAACTCCTCTATCCGAAAGATAAAATCCTGGAGTTGTATTTAAATCAGGTGCCCTACGGCGGTACTGCCTGGGGCATTGAAACCGCTAGCGAGAAATATTTTGGCAAAAAGGCAAAAGAGCTGACCCTTTCCGAAGGAGCACTCCTTGCAGGTCTTCCTCAAGCGCCGACACTGTATTCTCCGCTGGGCGCACATCCTGAGTTTGCGCAGGAACGTCAAGGAGAAGTACTACGACGGATGGTTGAAGATGGATATATTACGGGAAAACAAGCCCAGGAAGCAAAAAATGCACCGCTTTCCTATACTCAACCCGCCGATATCAAAGCGCCCCACTTTGTCATGTATGTCAAAGAACAGTTGGTGCAAACATACGGAGAACAGTTGGTCGAGCGCGGCGGACTCAAAGTAACCACCACGCTTGATTGGAGTCTCCAGGAATATGCGCAGGCAACGGTTAGCGCCGAAGTCAAAAAACTTTCCGGATGGCATGTCACCAATGGCGCAGCACTCATAACGAAACCCGCAACAGGAGAAATTTTAGCGATGATAGGCTCAACTGATTATTTCGCCAGCCCTTCGGGGAATTTCAACGTCACCACGGCCATCCGGCAACCTGGTTCTGCTATTAAACCCATTAACTACGCCTTGGGACTGGAAAAGCGCATCGTCACCCCAGCTACCATGTTTCTAGATACTCCTACCTGCTTTGCAAATCTTGGTAAACCTCCCTACTGTCCGCGTAACTACGACGGCAAATTTCATGGCCCGGCCCAGCTTCGCTTTGCTCTGGGCAACTCGTTTAACATCCCTGCCGTCAAAATGCTGTACCTTAATACGGTGACTGACATGATCGCCTCCTCAAGCGCATTCGGCATAACGACGTTTACTGACCCGAGAAGCTACGGCCTCTCGCTCACCCTGGGCGGAGGAGAAGTACGCATGACGGATATGGCACGAGCATTCGGCGTATTTGCCAATGCAGGAATTCGCAAGGATTTAGTTTCCATTCTGAACGTCACGGACAAGAACGGAAAAATATTGGAAGAATACAAAGATCCAAACCTTGATCGCGACATCGCGTCTCAACTTCTCCTCCAAGGACCGCGGGTCATAAGCCCGGAAACTGCATTTCTTATTTCCCACATACTCCTCGACAACAATGCGCGCCAGGAGGCATTCGGTCCAAATTCACTTCTTCTCGTGCCCGGACATCCTGCTGTATCCGTCAAGACTGGTACCACTGATGATCTTCGCGATAACTGGACGATTGGATTTACCCCGCAGTACCTGGTAGCGACCTGGGTCGGCAATAATGATAACTCACGAATGAACTCTGCACTCGTTTCCGGTGTCACGGGCGCGGCTCCCATCTGGAATAAGCTGATGCGAAAGGTATTAGAAGGAAAACCGGACATTTGGCCCAAGCAACCCGACGGCATTGTGGGGGCGCAGGTGTGTGCCCTGACCGGACTTCTTCCTCCCAATCCTGACGCTCCAAATGACGCAGATAGGGGATGTCCGACACGCTTCGAATACTTTATCCGAGGCACCGTACCAAATCAGCGTGAACAGCTCAAGCAAGTCGTCATGATTGACAAAACGACGCACGATCTTGCGAGTCCTAACCAAACAGATAACGTTGAACCCCAAGAACATCAGGTACTGCGTGATGCCGTTACCACATGGTGTTTAGACTGTCCCCACCCCGAAGAAAAACCGGTTCTTATAAAATAGCTCATAAGACATATACGTCTCATAAGACCTATTTGCCTCTTGTAGAGAGTCCCATAGACGTGGTATAAAAACCCAACTATGGCCCGTTATAAAAAGATTTCTTCTCATAATCGAGATCAAAAAAGTCTTTTTCTTTTTTTGGTCTCTAGCGTTCCGCTTGTCCTCATAAGCATTGGCGATATTATTCGATTCTTCTTTCATCTTCTTTTTTCTCTTTTCTTTATATCCTATAACATCATAAAGATAACTGTCCAAGAAACGCGACAGGGAATAAACGACTGGATCAAAGAAAAAACACCAAAGGTCAAGGTGCCCATGGTGGAACTCCCGCATATTTCCCTTCCCGCCATAACGCTACCAACACTTCCCACATTCTCTCTCCCTTCTCTGCGTTTTCCCCGTACTGCAGTCCTTTATCGAAGAAGAAAGCAACAAGACCTATGGAAATCGTTTTTTCTTGGAGTTGTCGTGACTGCGCTCCTCCTTTTTGTCCCATATACCGCTTATCAGTGGCTGGCAAGCCTACCAAATCCTTACCTTCTTACCCACAAAGATCTGGAGGTCACCACAAAAATCTTTGACCGAAACGGTATCCTCTTGTATGAAATCTACGCGGATCAGAACCGGACACCGCTTGCGCTTGCCGATATTCCCGAACACGTAAAACAGGCAACTATTGCAATCGAAGATCGTGATTTTTACCGCCATCAGGGGTTTTCTCTTCGGGGCATTGTTCGGGCAATTGTACAGACCAAGCTCCATGGGAAGCTCCAGGGCGGCTCAACGATCACCCAGCAGCTTATGAAATCGTCGCTTCTTACTCCCGAAATAACACTCTCCCGAAAACAAATCCTGGAAATGTATCTCAACCAGGTGCCATACGGTGGGACGGCATGGGGTATCGAAGCTGCAAGTCAAACCTACTTTGGCAAATCGGCAAAAAACTTGACCCTTGCCCAAGCAGCTCTTCTTGCAGGACTCCCCGCCGCTCCTACGGAAAACTCGCCGTTTGGATCTCATCCACAGAATACATTTGAACGGCAAAAGGAAGTGCTGCGCCGCATGAGAGAAGACGGCTACATTACGAAAGAAGAAGCTTCTATGGCTCTCTCTGAAAAAATCACGTTTGCATCTCCAAATATCCCTATCCGCGCCCCCCATTTTGTCCTCTACGTCAAAGACCTCCTGGAACGCCGATACGGAACACGATTCGTGGATCGCGGCGGACTGCGCATCAAAACGTCCTTAGACGTTACCATCCAAGAAAAAGCAGAGGAAATCCTGCGGTCTCATGTAGCGCAACTTTCCTATCTTCGCGTCGGCAACGGAGCGGCTCTTATCACCAACCCCAAAACCGGAGAAATTCTTGCTATGGTAGGGAGCAAAGATTACTTCAATATAAAAGATGAAGGCAATGTGAATGTAACGACGAGTTTGCGCCAACCGGGTTCAGCGATCAAGGTAGTCAACTATGCAGCAGCGCTGGAAAACGGATTTACTGCTGCATCCCTTCTTGACGATAGCCCTATTGTGTACCAAATCCCGGGGACAACGCCGTATGCGCCGGTCAACTATGACAGCAAGTTTCACGGAGTGACTCCACTTCGCTATGCATTAGGAAATTCTTATAATATCCCGGCGGTCAAAGTGTTAGCAAAAATCGGTGTCCATGCGATGATTGAAAAAGGGCGAATGATGGGAATTGAATCGTGGGAAGATGAAAGCCGCTATGGCCTCTCCCTCACCTTGGGGGGCGGTGAGGTAACCATGCTTGATATGGCAAAAGTCTTTGGCACGCTTGCCAATGACGGCAAGAGGCAAGATCTTCTTCCTGTTTTGGAAATTACCGATTATACCGGACGCGTCGTGGAACGAAACGCCCTAAAACCGCCCGTTTTCGCAGTCAAACCCGAAGCTGCATGGATACTGGGAAATATCTTAAGCGACAATATCGCCCGCACCGCTGCATTTGGACCAAGTTCAGCTTTGGTTGTTGATGGGAAAACCGTCTCCGTCAAAACAGGAACGAGTAATGATAAACGAGATAACTGGACTATTGGGTACACACCGTCCTACGTCGTTGCCGTCTGGGTAGGCAACAATAACAATAATCCCATGGATCCATACTTCACCTCCGGTGTCACTGGTGCGGCTCCCATCTGGCACGATATCACAAGCGAACTTTTGAAAGGCAAACCGGATGAGGTGCTGGTGAAACCCGATACGGTAACGAGCGTTCCTTGCTACTACGGACGAATCGAGTATTTTATGACCGGCACCGAACCTCCCTTTGGGAGGTGTGGCTCTCTTCCTACGCCGTCTCCCACTCCCAAAAAATAAATGTTATTGTACCTCAACCGTACCGGTGTCGCTGGGATTGACGTGATTGTGATACTTCCATGTTCCTACTTTCGTAAACGTATACTCATACGACCCACCGCGGCCAACGCTTGCGAGCTGGTCAAACCCAGGCAAGAGCTGGTGCGTCGGATGAACCGCTGACGCCACCCACATAACGGCTGAACTATCGTTCATAAATACGACGGTTGTCCCTGCTTTTACCGTTACGGTCTTCGGATTAAAACCGTTTGCAGTGTAGGTGACGACGGTTCGCTCATTCGTACCACCTTTTTCTCCCCCTGCGACACTGCCGGGTATTTCGCCTCCCACCGTGCCTGCTGTTGGACTCACCCCTGACGGGGTCTCATTTGTCTGTGATGGAGGAGTGGGCACATAGGACGGTAATTTGCCTTTGAGTCCCACGGGTCCCAAGAAATACCAACCGGCAAGGGCTCCTCCTACCAAAACTACCAATCCGACAAGAATTTTGTTCATAAGATTACCCCCTTTGTAGTATACAATACACTAGTTTTGCGTTTATTGGTAGTATTGGATTATTACCGTTAGGTATACCGATCCGCCACTTTACTTGCTCCGTAGCTTTCCGGCTTCGTTTTCACGCGATATCCCGACCCGCGAATCATGCCCACAATCTCACCGATCATCTCTCGTGTATCTCCGAACTGTCCAATATCTACATGAATTTCTACATCATAGCGGGTAACGCCATCTTTGTGCAAGAGGGCAAGAACAGTTTCTGCCATCGCAAGAGAAAGGCTTGCTTCCTCATACATGCGTTGCCGAAGCACATAGTGTTTCTTGTTCACTATGCGCTTCCAAAAATAAATACCGCCATGCCCCACATGATGGACCACAATTGCCGTGATAAAATCAACCCCTGCGCCATTGTGCGGCTGCGAATCCGTACCAACCACGAGTTGATATGTGCCTTCGGGATCTTTTGATAAAAATGTGAGAATTTTTTCGTGAACTTGGGGAAGCTCGAGGCTCCCGTACGTGGGACTATGGAACATAGTGTGTATTATAGCAAAACCCCGATCAAAAGGTCGGGGTTTTGTATTTTTTTTAAGTTACCTAAGTTACTTAAGTCACTTATCTTCGCGGACGATCTTCGCGAGGACGTGCTTCATTTACCACGAGTGCACGACCTTCCATGTCTTTGCCGTTAAACATCTCAACGGCTTTCTTGGCTTCGGCGTCAGATGACATCTCAACAAAGCCAAAACCTCGTGATCGGCCTGAGTACTTATCAGCAATCACTTTTGCTGAGGCGACAGTTCCTGCCTGAGCAAATATTTCCTCAAGCTTGGCCGAATCTACGGTATAGGGAAGATTCCCTACAAACAAATTGGTAGCCATATGGGACTCCTTTCTCCTTAGGACTTAAAGAGGACATCATACGCCTAAGGAGAAAGACCAGAGATAAACTCATGCTTTCTTACAGGACGTTGCCACTTCTTTCCAAGGTCACCCTTCGATTTGACTCAGGGTAATCCTGAGCCTGTCGAATGGATCAAGATGGAGTATACCATACTCTTTAAGAATGCACAAATTGGGAATTACTGGAGCACTTCTTCCTCATCTATGGCGCCTTCACTAGAGACACCAGAAGCATCTTGCACCTGCTTGAAGGCAAAACTATTGACAACAGCATCTTGCACCTGTGTCCAGTAGGTTTTATCCTCAAGCATTGCGTCAATAGTAAATAGCAATTCATCGTAAATGGTCCCAATAATGAGCTTATTGGGTGGAAAGACAATTTTTTTGGCTGGCTGATTGCCAAGGGTGGTATCGAGGATAGTTGCCCCTGCGAACTGTTTTTCCGTGCGCACCCAGGCGACCACATCGGCGGCAAGAGTATCCTTGGCCCAGACAATCAAACTTCCGGGATGATCCGTATTGGTCAACTCGACGTGTGCATAGTTTTCTTGGTCTTCGTCGTGTTTGTTTACGGTAAGTCCTTCCGGATAGGAGAACGTGAATCCTGCCGGATCATCCCAGGTCAAAAGCTTGACTGCTGGTGTCGGCATGGGTGCAGTTTCGATGGACGTAGGAGGCTGTATGACCGTCTTTTTAGAAAAAATCAAAAGCCCGGTCCCTGCGGCAAGTGCTACAATACCTAGTACTGCGATAAAGACGAATCGTTTTTGCATAGCACGAGTAGTATACTATAGTTATGAAACGAACGGTATTAGGTTTTTTCATCCTTCTTGTCCCTCTTTTCCTTCTTCCCCCTCTTACCCCTCTTCATGCGTTAAAAAAACGCATCCGTGCGCCGAAGGTTGCGGGCATTTCCTACTCCTCTGCCCGACTCTCCCGATCAACGAATAGTATTGTGGTCACCCTTTCCCACTTAGACAAAACAAAACGGGTGGAGTATGTGTTGAGTTACGCGGCAAACGGCATACAACAAGGAGCTATGGGGACGCTTGTTCCGATGGGCCAGCTCACCGACAGCCGGGATCTCTACTTTGGCACCTGCAGCCATGGAGTCTGTACACCTCACTACAACATTCGGAACGCAACGTTCACTGTCACCACCACCTTAACCACAGGCGCCACATACATCAAACGCTACCGATTGCGGATCTAAGGACTCTCCTGCGGACAAGAAGAAAACCTAAAAGGTTAGCAACTAATAGTCCCAATAGGAGCGGATCAGTCCATGAGGTCCCCAGGATGGTGTGTACAACTACCAAAAGTCCCACGAGTATCCCCCAGCCATACCGCCACCACTTGCTATTGACCGAGGTCATAGGTTCCGTGATCATGACAAAAGCAAACAAAAATACCGTACCATCCACGGTCAACCGGATCGCGGTTTCCAAAGAATGAAAAAATGTGAGAGAAACAATATACACCAAGAGAAAAGTAATAGGCATCCATAACCGGCCAAGCTGACGAAGTACAACAAATATACCAACCAAAATAATCGCAACAGGGAGTAGTCCCCAACTCACACCCCACCAGGAAATCAAAGCTTCAGGCACTACAGATACACCGACCAAACCGATGGCGGCAGGATTAAACATGTGCCGATGTAAACCTTTGGCAATAAATTGTTTTGCAAGTGAGGCAATAAGGCAAGCGAGAAGAAGGGTCGTTGCTGCGCTTTTGGGATCGAGAATAAGTCCGATGAGAAACCCAGTGACCACAGAGGAAAGGGAAAAAATATCGCGGCCAAACCGCAACCGCGTGAAAAGCTGATCCAACGCACTCACTACCAAAACTGCAACAATCGGATAGAGAAAGGCAATGAGAGAAAACTGGTGAACGAGCGCTGCAACCCACAGGACAAGGAGCGTGACGATAACCTTGCCCCGACTATCTCGCCAGGAGCGCCGAAGAACTTCCATTGTTACCGAGTCACAGATATGGTTTGACTAAGTTCTGCGGAAGGAGCGGTGACGGTGATGCGATTGTCCGTTGCGCTTTTGACGACCGTGTAGCCGGTAGTATATCCTCCTACCGCAGCGCAATCGGTGACTGCCGCCCCATTATTAATGGTGGGATCTGCCGGCAATGCCGCAATGTAGGTAGGCACCACCGCACTACAAATATTGGCAGCGGTATCACTGATGGTTTGCGCAGTCGTCGTGATGCCTGCCGGAATCGCCCCTTTATTATCCGCGGCATACTGGTGAATGGCATTTAAAATTGCATTCACATCGCTTGCGCGCTTGGTGTTATTTGCTTGAGAAAATTGCCGCGCCGGATTGATGGCAATCAGAACAATGGACAAAAGCACCGCTAAAATACCAATGACAACGAGCAATTCGACCAAGGTAAATCCTCTTTGTTTCATAAAAAAACACTCCTCTTTATCTACCGTAGACCGTTGGGTGTCATTTGTCAAGAACGAAGAATAAAGAAGATAAAAATAAGGATAAGAAATATAAAAATACCCATGAATATCATGAGCCGTTGGTTCTGTTTCGTCGGCTCCTTTGCTCCACGAGAAGTTGCCGATTCACTATGAGTGAGGATACTCTGCCTAACTAGCGCGTTTGCCTCCTTCAGGGCATAGGTTCCCATGGCAATATCCAGCCACCGTTTTTCACGCATGGATCCCAACACGTGGGCCGGAACCATAGCCGTAACAGAAAACCCTTCTTCTTCGAACGTCTGTTCCATGGTCTCGGTAAAATTTTTTGGTATCACGTTTTCCAGTTGCTGTTCCTTTACTGGCTCTTCCCCAACTAAAACCTGCGAAAAATATGTTGCTTCGGAAAGAATAAAGAGCATGGCTGCTGGCCGGAGGGCGTTCTTACGAAGAAATGATTGCACAAGCTTCACAAATTCCCCGCGACTCACTACCTCTAGATCCCGAACCACGGTCTCAGGAAGATCAAGGGATGCAATAGAAGACCAGCCAGCCTCAAAAAATTGCAGGCGGTTGCGGTCTATATAGAGTACAATCACTAAAATACCTCCTTCCACGACGCAATGGTCCAGATGCCATTGACAAATGACACGATCACCTGGACGGTGCGGGTCACATTCCCTATGGTCCCCCGGGAGACAATCGTCTTTGTATCACCACCGGTCACTCCCACTGTGACACTTCCTGTCGCAATCGTCAAGGTTTCACCGGTATATGTGGGCATCCGAAGAAGCCGAAGAAGCGCATTCTCCGCCCCCACAATCACAAAAAAGAGCAGTGCCACCAGCGCTTGTCCGTATTCTTTTTGTTTCATCGTACTCCTTGCGTCATATGAAACGAGCGCACCTCGGGTCCGCTTGGCCTCTGGGTAGCACTCGTGAGTGTTACATCCACAGTCACGGATTCCTTCCCGCCCGGGTTCCCCAAGCGAACCACGGTAAACCCAGAGACGTATGATCCAAAGCTATTGAGTATGTTCGTCTCCGAACCCGACGCGATGGTCAAATTTGTGCCGCTTATCCCATAGATCACGGACTCACCACCGATGGTAAGCTGAAGGCTGTTGGCAGGAGTACCAAGTGTCGTCGGAATCGTCACTGCCTGACTGCGGGCAATGTCATAGGTGAGCCTCGCCAGGATGTACCGGCCATCCTCTTCCATACGGCTAAATGTTTGCGATTCACTGGAAACGTCGAGTGCTGAAAGGAATATCGAGGTTAAAATCACGAGAAATCCACTCAAAAGCCCCATATAAAGGAGCATCTCAACAATCGTGAACCCCGTACCTACGACCTTCCGGTTGGGGCATTGAGGAATGTCGTTTTGCGCTTTTTTATGAATCCTCACTCTAACGAGCGAGACATTGTGGTACGGGGTGAAGCCACGGGTATTAGTCATGGGCTGTAACTTACCGTAATATCCGTAAATATCGGTGCGTAGGCTGAATCTGAAGAGGTAAGGTACGCGCGGTAGACAAAACAGCGGCTAGGATTTTTGTAACTTCCCGTTGCAGAAAACGGAATAGCGCTTCCTGTTGCAAAAAATGTGTTGCTGGTGCCATCGGGTCCCACAAACGAAAATGAGACGCCGGAACAACTGTCCATCACTGCATCCGCGCTACTCACCTGGTACGTAATATTTGTTTGGGAAGGCAAGATTGCATTGGGGTCAAATCGGTTGAACATGGCAGCCATGGTGGCATCAAACGCGGAGGATTCAAAGACTCCCGACAACACCGCTCCACCCCCCGGGCCGCCTTCGATAATTTTCAGTTCGCTTGAGCTATCACCGGTAATGACATACGAATACGCATCACCATCTCCCTCATTCACCGAGGAAACTCCATTGATGCCCGTATCAATATTGAGTCCTCCACAGCGAACCGGCACTGATTCAGTACTTATATCTACCACCTGGTACTCTTCGGCACCAGTTCCTACGACGATTGCTCGATTCCCCGGTGCCACGGTGATTCCCTTAGGATCCATGCCATTGGCATCATAACTGCCTACAGTCGGACGACTGCCGGTTTTCGTTGATATATCGATAATAAAAAATTCACGCTCCGCTACTGATGTTTCGGTCACGAGGTATGCGCGCGTCCCTGAAGTGTCCACAAACACGTCTTTCCCCTTTCCCCCGCTCACGCTCGCCGTCCCAGAGATAGCGAGGTTTCTGGGATCACTCACGTCAATAATCTGAAGTTGCGTGTTCGTCGCATCGATGGCAACATACGCATACTGACCAACAACGACAATTTCTTTACCAGTCGCGGCAAGCGTCACGCTCCCCAACTGCGGTCGAGACCCGGTCTGACTGGTAAGATCAAATGTGTACAGTGTATTGCCGCTCGTCATATATCCAACCACACCAGCGACAAATATACTGTTTCCGTTGCCGTTGCCGGGCGCATTAAAATACCCTACTTCAGTATACGGCGTGCTTGTCAGGTTGATGATGACAATTTCTTTGAAGTTATTATCCGTCGCAAGATACGCATAGTTGGTTTCGCCGAATATGCCGTTCGTTTTGTATCCGTCAAATGTTCCCAGTACCGCTGCCGCCGGCGGATTGGTGTTGCTGATGCCAATATTGGCAAACGATATGCCAGACGCATTTTCTCCGGTACCGGCAAACACTCTTCCTTCAATGGCGGTAATGGCATTAGCAACACCGCTTTTGGGCAAATCCAAGGGAGTAATGGAAAGATTAGGCCCACACCAATCCGCTCTTCCGCCGGCAGCTAGGGTCACTTCACCACCGTCAGTATCGGTGACAATCACATTTGTTTTTGTCCCGGCAGTAAAATCTGCTTTCGTAGTTTGCACGAATATTCTGTTGGTAAATCGAGTCAGATAGAATGTATCGGAAACATCGGAAGGAAGAGGGCTATTCCATGAAACGGTGATTGCCACCTGTTTTGTTGACGGATCTACCGAACCGCCACTTGAGACAATGACGCCGTTTGCATCCCGCAGGACATCACTGATTGCGATACTTCGCGTAAAACCACTGACTGTTTCTCCCCCTGCGGAAAGCACCCAGGTAGATCCCAAAACCACGGGGTGGAACGTCCCGTTCACTGCAAACTCGGTCCACCCTCTATCACGGACAATCCGCACCGCTTCCCTGGCTTCGACAAGAATAGCTACTGCGTCCGCTCGCTGCCTCCCCTGTGCTTTCCCCTCACGGGAAGCAACAAACCCGGTAAGGAGTGCCGGCAGGAGAATCGTAGCTATGCCAATAGCGACTAACAGCTCAACCAAGGCCTGCCCCGCATCCAGGGTAAATCCTTTTTGCTTCATATATTATTGCACTGCGGTCACGACCCCCAGTCTATTTACCTCGATCGTCTTTTGCTCCCCGCTCTGCTCGTGTGCGATAGTCACGGCATGCTGATTTGGATCAAAATTGGTGACTTCTCCACTGCCGGACGCAAATACCACACTGGCATTCGGGAGTGACACTTGTGAAAAACCGACGTACTGTTCCAAAGCGACTGCCGCATTAGACACCTCGCCAGGATTATACGAGCTTCCGGCAAACAGAACATACTGCCCGGACCCAAAGTACACACCATGGGAAGACAAACGTTCACCAACCATTGCCTTTGTTTGTTGCTGCCGCAGGTCGCTAGTCAGCGTATCAACGGTTGCGGTGAGGGTGGGTTTGCGCGCAACTCCCAAGAGATTCACGGTGGCAAGGCCTGCCAACACCGCAATAATCCCCACTACGACAATAAGTTCGGGAGTAGTGAAGCCTGATTGATTGCTTGAAGTCATAATCACCGTGCGCCGACCTGGCTGACCAGACCGTAGATAGGACCAACAATCGCAAGCATCATGCCACCAACCACAATCCCCACGACCACCAGCATGATAGGCTCGAGTAGACTCGTGAGGAGTTTTAACCGATTGGTCACTTGATAATCAAAGTATTCGGATATTTCCTGCATGGATTTATCCAGGGTGCCGGTTTTTTCCCCTGCTTCCACCAGTTTCACCATAATCGCCGGGAAATATCCTTTGGATACTCGGAATCCTTCCGAAAGAGTTTTGCCCGCCATCACCATATCACGCGAGGTCAGAAGAATGCGCGCGGTTTGCCGCCTGATGACCACATGAGCAATAAGCTCAAGGGCCACTGCAATAGGCAGACCCGAGGAAAGAAGGAGGGAAAGATTGCGGGAAAATCGGGTGAGATCTATTTCCTTTATGAGAGTACTTATGAGAGGGAAAGAAAAAAGAAGGTCGAAAACAACGTTTCTCTTGATTCGGAAGAGAATAATAATCCCAATAACGAGCAGGGTAACTCCGGCAATAACAAACACGGTGTAATGGAGAAGTACCGTTGAAAAAAAGATGAGGATTCTGGTCGGCAACGGAAGAGAAACACGTAATTTCTCAAAAACCATTGCAATCTTGGGAATGACGACGACAAGAACCAAAAGAAGAACTGCGGCAAATATAATCATGATGAAAATAGGATAGAGAAGCGATGATTTCACCTTATCCGAAAACTCCATTTCCTTCCTGATGCCCTCTTTCAAATCTTTGAGCGTGATGTCCAATGTCCCCGATGTTTCTGCTGCTGTAATGACGTTGATGGTCACCGGATCAAATACCCTGGGGAATCGGGCAAATGACACAGAGATTCGTTTTCCGCTCGTTAAATCTTCCTTGAGCGCTTCGAGGATTATTTTCGGACTACCTTTCGCATCTTCCAGAAGCGAATTAACGACTTCCAAAATGGGAATGCCTGCAGAAAGCATGGTCGCAAGGTTGCTGATGAGTCCGATTTTTTCACTGCCCTTCAAGGTTATCATACCAGGTAGTGAAATTTCGACCGTTGTCTAGAACGCCGGCGAAACCTCACTGTCCTTTCTTTAAAAAATAATTTTTCTATACACCAGATTTATGGCGTGAATCGGACAACGCTAAGCGTGTCGAAATTCTACTACCTGGTCATAGAAATTCCACTTTCGTGGCCCTGATGACTTCTTCAATGGTCGTGAACCCTTTTATGACTTTTTCCAACCCATCATCCAGCATGGTATTCATGCCTTCGGCAACGGCAGCTTTCGCAATAACATCGGAATCGCTTTTTTCCGTAATGAGTTTTCTGATTCCCTTGGTCACTTCAAGGACTTCAAAAATACCCACCCTGCCGGAATACCCAGTGGTATGGCAAATGTTGCAGCCCTTTCCTCTGTATATGGTTATCTCTTGTCCTCCTCCGAAATGCTTTTGGATCACCTCTGGAGGCAAATGTTTTTTCAGCTCATCAATGGTTATACTCATCGCTCCCTTACAGGAATCACAGATTTTCCGTACTAACCGCTGGGCAACGATGATATTTACCGTGGAAGCTACTAAGAATGGTTCGACTTTCATATCCGTGAGTCTCGGAATCGCCGTTGCCGCATCATTGGTGTGAAGCGTGGAAAGCACTATCGTTGTCACGGATTTCACCGACAAAAATGATGTTGGGATCCTGTCGAAGAATGCTGCGTAATCCGCTTGCAAATGTGAGGTTGGTTTTGGGGTTCACCTGCACTTGATTGGCACCGGCTATCCGGTACTCCACCGGTTCTTCGATCGTGGTGATATTTTTCTCGCGGGTATTGAGAATTTTCAAAATGGCATAGATGGTGGTCGTTTTCCCGCAGCCAGTGGGACCGGTAGACAACATCATGCCGTAGGATTTGTTAAATGCATTGGTCACTTTTTGGAGATCCCGTTCGTTCATCCCCAGATCAGTCAACGTAAACTGCCGCGATCGGGAAGACAGAAGCCGCAGAACCACTTTTTCCCCATCAGAAACCGGAATAATGGAGACGCGAATATCGAGATTTTCCTCCGTTAATGCCATACGCATCTTGCCATCCTGGGCGCTCAAATGTTCATCGGTACGCAGGCTCGAGAGCACTTTAATGCGCGTAACAATCCGGTCGTGCAGAGACTTGGGAACCCGTGACACGTCTCGGAGCACCCCGTCAATGCGAAAACGAATGAGCGACTGGCTCTCCTCCGGCTCAATATGAATATCCGATGCCTTATCCTGGTACGCGTTATCAATGAGGACGTCCACAATTTTAGCAACCGGCGGGTCCTCTAAAACGACCGTCGTTGCCGCTTTGCTGACATCTTCTTTCAGGAGTTCATCAATCGTATTCTGAAGAAGTGTTTTGTATACCTGCAGTGTACTCTCTATATCGCGCTGGGTCGCATAGTAGATAATGACCCGACGGCTAGTCTTTTTCTCCACCATGGCAAACAGTGCCTGATCTTGAGGGTTGGATGACGCTACCTTTACGCCATCCGTATCGCGCGCAAAGGCCACCGCGTGATGGATCCTGGCAACTTTTTCTGGAATGATATGAAAAACGTCTGGGGGGATAGAAATCTTTGAAAGCTGCACAAATGGCAGTTTGAGAAAAGTTGCAATGAGTGACCCCAACTGCTCATCTGTCGCGACACCTTTCTCGAGTATAGCAGAGGCAAGAGACACATGAGCACCTGCCGCATATTGAGAAACCGTATCAATCCCGGCTTGATTGGTAAACCCCGCCTGAATAACCAGAGAGGCAAGCTGTGCATCTGGAACAACCATACTTTTCTTATCATACACCACTTCACTCTTCTTTCATCTCCTGAAGTTTTCAGCGGCGGATACATTACCCCCACTCTACCATGATTGTACTGCAAAATATGCTTTGCCTTCTTTGTCCACACCAGCTATAATACATTCTATGCATATCTGGGATTACCGCGAAAAAGATCTCAAAAAAACTACCTGGGGCCGGCGGTATATTCTGGAAAACATGATCAACTACGGTCCTGGAAGGAGGAAAATCTCTCTTTCCCAGGTAAAAAAAGAGTGGGATAAACTACATATTGACCCACTGCGTCGCAATCTCTTGCGCTTTCTCATATGGGGCAAAAAATAATCGGTCACTTCACAAGAGATCAACGTCGCTTCCTGACAGCTTTTCTTGAGCATCCAGAAACACTCGCGCCGTTTTATCTTACTGGCGGCACTGCCCTTGTGGCGTACCATTTCAATCATCGATTGTCAGAAGATATTGATCTGTTTTCTCCACAAAAACTCAATGAACAACATATCCATGCCACAATGCAAGCAATCATGAAAAAAATTCACTGCACTTCATCATATCAGCATGTATTTGACAGAATTACCTACATGCTTACCTTTCCATCACAAACGATGCTCAAAGTTGATTTTGTATTCTACGACTTCAAACAACTCGAAAAACCCCAATTCCGCGACGGCATCTTCGTCGATAGTATCGAAGACATCTCTGTAAATAAACTGCTCACGATGAGCCAACGAACCGCATCGAAAGATTATGTCGATCTCTATTTTATTCTCAAAAAAAAATACACCGTCTGGGATCTGCAACATGGCGTGGAGCATAAGTTCAAAATGGAGATTGAACCCTTTTACCTCTCCTCTTTGTTTGCAAAAGTTTCGGAGCTTACCGATCTTCCGATCATGAAGAAAACACTCACCCTTGACCAGCTCAAGCAATTTTTTCTGATGGAAGCCAAACGCCTGGCGAGCACCATGGTGAAACCATAAGATCAAGGTGTAAGAATTCTGTATGCGGTGGTACCATCCATGCGACTTATGGTCTTCACCACCTGATACCCTGCAGGAATGTCGCAGTCTGCCCGCTCAACGATCAGAATATTCTTTGAAGCCTGCTGTACCTCGGAGAGCCGTGTTGGACACCATGCCCTCACGAAAGAAATGTTGTCGACCGCATCAAGCTGGAGTTCATCGTGGAATTTGCCGATAAGCTCTAGAGTAAAGTTTTGCGTGTAAAAAAGGTAGTAGAAAGGCAACCGCTCGTAGACCGGAGCAAAGACGCGGTCGTACTTTGTCCGCTCTTCCTTTATATAAAGGACTATTTCCCGATCTCCGTCATTGCGAAGCGTACTTTGAAAATGATTGGACTGCCACGCGTATTGATTCCAGAAATAGATAAACTCTAACCCCAATAATCCCAAACTTCCTATAATGACGAGCTTTTTAACCATTCCTCCTTGCAGGAGTGCATAAAATCCGCTGCCGGCAATGAGAATCAAGGGCAGGATCATGAACAGCGAACGGTGCGCGTGCGGGGTAAAATCTACAGTAAGACTCGCAGGAATGGGTGCGATAATCAATAGATATATAACGTAGGTAAAAAACGTTCGTTTGGCGTGTGATACAGAAACAAGGGCAAAAAGAAAAAACGGCAGAAGAGAAATGTACAATAAACCCTGATCCGGTACGTTGTAGTAGCGATACTGCCCTCCCCCGCCTTCCAGAAATAAAAATTTGGTGGAAAAATAACTGAGATATTGATTAAAAAACTCCCGCGTGTAGCCAGTTGCCTTATTATGAAAAATCCGGGCGCGGAGCACCTGATTTGGACCCAACCCATTGCTGAATATCTGGTTTCGTAAAGAAACGGACGCGGCAATTTCCGGACTTTTGAAGAGTGATGTCTGCTCAAACCGTGCTCTTCCCCATTTCGTCGTTATTATATATCCGGTAAGGAGAGTAAACAGGAAAAGTCCGGCAATGAGGAGTTTTGTCAACTTTTTATCCGTTTTGTACAAAAATAACGGGATGGGAAGGATTGTCAGAGGAACGAGAATTCGTAAAGCTGGATACAAAAAGTAGCAGAGAAAAAATAAAAGAAAACTTTTCAAAATGAGCCCTCTATTTTTTTCCCTCATACCCCGAAGAACCCAAACGATGCCAAATGTCCACACCGTGAGTCCGACAACTCCCTCGGCAGTCGTCCGCGACAGCACGACATGCCACGGCAGGATGGCGACGATAAAGGAGGTAAAGATACCGACTCTCTTGTCATTGAAGATAAGAAGCGAGAGTTGATAGACAGCAAAAACGAGCAGCGCACCCCACATCGCAATCGGAAGTCTCCCCGCAAATTCATTGGTTCCGAAAATGAGGCTGCTTGCCCCGGAAAGGTAGAGAGGCAGAACCGGCGGATAATCGCCGAATTTATCAAAATAGACCAAGGGCCACAGGTGGCCGGTGATGTCGCGGCCATGAAGCAAAATAAACTTGCCCACGTAGGTATTCGTGAGTTCTTCTACGTAAAATGTCTTAGGGAGAACTCCCAAATGATATAAGCGGAGGAGTAATGCGATTGCAAAAATAACCATGAGGGGACGATAGAGTTGCTTCATGCACCTCATTGTAGCACAATGATTCTATGGAGACGGCAACTCTTTGCCAAGTAGTCATTGACCCAAAAATTCAAAAACTTCTTCAAGAATTTCTGTGAGCATGCGCTGGTTATTTTTTGGTCTCCTTATCACTAATACCATACTCGCCTCATGGTATGTCCTCCATGGGGATATATTTTTTAACTCTGACATCGGGCGAGACTTTCTGCTCCTTGAGGAACTCGATCAGAAAAAGATTGTCTTGATCGGGCCGCGATCCAGTGGCGAACTCTATCATGGACCGCTCTGGACGTATCTGACCTATCCGGCGTATCTTGTAGGCCGCGGAAACCCCGTCATTGTTGGGTGGTTCTGGGTCCTTCTGGCACTCGTTGCGACCCTAGTAAGCTATGGTATTGGAAATGCTCTTTTTTCCAAACCAGTTGGCTCTATGTATGCCCTCATGGTTTCTCTCTATCTCTCGTTTCATACCCGGGGAATGAGTCATCCGCATGCTGCGATGATTCTTATTCCCCTCTGGTTTTTCTGCTTCGTGCGGTATGTGACGTCGTCAAACATAGGCTTTCTCATCCCTCACGTCATACTTTCTGGAATGATCATACAACTGGAACTTGCACCTGGTATACCACTTGCCGCGCTCTCCATTGGCGCACTCCTCTATCTTATCTGGAAAAAGCAACAGTACCAACATCTGGGGGTACTACTCCTTCTTCCTCTTACCTTAGGCAATTTTTTGATATTTGATATTCGCCACGAGCATATCCTCGCCCAAAAACTTCTCGGGTTTATCACTCCGTACCAAGGGGAGGGGCTCTTTGACTACACCATGTTTATCAAAAATCGTTTGTTTCTTCTTTTCTCTAGCACCGAAATTTTACGGCGCGATCCAGGGGGACGAAACCTCATCCTTTTTCTCGGAATGCTTGCAGGAATTGCTTTGCAACTCCGAGATCACAACCATGTCGTACTATATCGCTCATTTCTCTACTTTTATATCGGATTTTTCCTTTTAAGTTTTATTAATAAAGGGCCAATTCTCTACTTTCATCTCTATCCGTTGTTTCTCTTAGTATTTCTGGTATTTTGTTCGCTCTTGACCTGTCGGTACAAAAAAGCATATACCATATTGTTCGTCGTAATATACGCGATGAATCTGGTCAGCTCTGTTGGCGATGCGCAAGATTCATTTGGGCATACGGGCACCCATAAATATTCGTGGAAATTTCTTTCAGGTGTTGCCAAGCAGGTATTTAGTGGTCCAGAAAAAGAATTTGGCTACTTTGTGTATTCGCCAGATATTTTAGGATATGAGATGAAATATACCATGCATTATTTCACTCGGCATAGTAATAAGAACATCTATGCATTCAAAAAAATGCCAGTGACGTACCTTGTTGCCGCACCACATCCGCCAGCTGATCCGTACATGCTCGATAGCTGGTGGCGCATTCACCAGGTGCGAATCACCCAGAACCCAGAAAGAGTTATAGAATTTGCCAATGGATATAAAATGGAAAAGTATGTGTTAACCAAAGACGAACAGCAAGTGTATTTTGATCCAGCCATTGATCCGGGATTACACTTTCGATGACAAGAAAAAAACTGGTAACATCCTGGAAATGCAGGACTTAAAACCCCAGTTTTTCTTTCACTACAATCAGCGTCATTCTTCCAGGCGCTATCTCTTTATGAATAATTAATAATTTATTCACTCCACTCCCCACCCCATATGCTTTTTTGGCCCGTTCGTTTTCTAAAGGAAAAACGTACTCATAAATCCTTCTCATCCCCTCATTGGTGTCTTTCACTATCTTTTGGCTACCTGCAACCCAAATGACTTTGCCTGCGCCATACACATATGCTGGCAATTGGCTTCCTGTCGCAGAAGCAATGAGGAGACTGCCATCTTGGGTGACGGCATGAACGCTGCCAAGGGCTACTTCTGGAGCAGCGCCTAAACGGTTCATCTCCACCGCTTGTGTCTTTCTATCCATCGCATAGAGCTTGTCTCTGACGGGCTTAAATTTCCCGTCTGCTCTATTTATTTCCGCCGACAGACCAATGGCATCCAGCGTGACTGAAGTCATCGTCATCACTTCACTTCTGGCAGGAATCATATCTAAAACTTTCTTCTTTGCCTCTTTCCTAGTTTCCACAACGAATGCCTCAATGCCATGACCCATGAGGGCTTTCACCGTCTTGTCAATGGACTCGTCACTTGCTAACTGGTCCCATACTGCCATAGTATTCGCTCTAGTGTATAAAATTTCCTTTTCGATTTCAACTCTGTACTATATCGTTATGAGACCAGTGGTATATGAAACTGCTTGTAGACCGATTGATAAAGAAAATCGATCTTCTTGGAGTACATTTTTTACTCGGGTAATATACATAAAATCGCCACCTGCTGGTGCAAATCGCCACCTTTGATCTCCAAGCTAATTTCGACCTACATCCCTCCAGTATGGAGTGATTTGACAAGGTTCTACGTTTGTTGAATGGTGATTGTCGTAACTTCGTGGAGTAAATCAGCAACCCCAAGCTCGTCTGCGCACCTACGAAGATACCCTTCATCGAGCTTCCCCTTCTGCACACGCCAAATACCCGCGCAGTCTTGCATGTGCCGCTCGCTAGGAAGCTCCTTACACCATGCAAGTTTAGTGAGGATCAAATCCTCGGGCGCGATCACTGCTATGCGGGTCTTGCCGATGGTCATGAATCCGCGGCGTGCGTATTTTACGGAAAAATCCTCTCCGTCTGTGATCCAAAAATCTATTTTGATACCGGTCTATGCATGATAACTATTGATCATTTGCGGGGACGAGACGCGTTCTAATTCCTTTGCCGCCAGCGCAAATCCTCTTCCTAATCGTTTCAGCGCCGCCCCAAGACGCTTGAGTTGTTGGCGGTCAACTTCTACAACAAAATCAATGTCATGGGTCGCCCGGGGAAATCCGTAATATGACGACGCGAAACTTCCAGACAAAAGATACGGGACGCGGTGCGCATTAAGTGCACGCGCAACCATTATAAGAAGATCCCGCTGTCCCATGAATTCAGCGCGCATGCGTTTCCCCCATCGGATACATCCGCCGTCGGAGCTCTTGCATCGCTTGAACTGCTCGAGCCTCGCTCTCCCGCCCATGCGCCGAAGGAGTATCGTTTGATTCATACGAATACCATTCTACCATAAAAAACCCTTGAAAAAAAGATCGGAAAAGATCGAAGCTGAATGATGCATTCGAAAGAAAGGCGATTTAGCGATCCAAACTTCCACTTCACCAAACTACAGGATTTTAATTTGAAAAACTATAGGAGAAATTAACAATTCACAACAAAACATAACATAAAATGCTAATCTATGATACAAAGCATCTATTCACTGCGTATCATTATCAAAGAATATTTAACATATATAAACATATTCAAGACCTGTAGTTAAAATTACTATGCCGATTTTTTTGATTTTTGTCTCGCCGAAAATGCTTATAGTAAGAGTCATTTGACTTATAAGAAAACTTCTTATTCAGTTTTCTCAATCTCCTCCTCAAAGAAAATGCACTCGATAGAGAAAGAACTGGACAATTTTAGGTCACTATAGAGCCTCATTTCCCGAGTACAAAATATGAACAATCCGTTTCAATATCCAGCAAACACCATACGTTCGATAAAAAAAGAAGGAGAAAATTATTGACCTATATAATAATTTGAGAAAAATTTGCATGGAATAGTTCCATTATCGGCTCCAATTTCCTAAAGAAAACTCATCTCCTACCCTTTCGTAAACAGAGGCGAATGCTTGCAAGCTCTCAACAAATGCCTCGAGGTGTCTGTGTTTTGCCAGGTACCGTCTGGTACCTGGTTTCGCTCTCAACGCACCGTTAACAGACGAAATAAAAATCCGACGACTTTTGCTCGCGGTTTTTTGATTCGCCTTGTGCAGGCCTTCGGCCTGATATTTTATGCGTTTCATCCATTCGCCACGGCGAATGGTTTTCACTCTCTTGAAATAATGAAATTGTGTTTTACGTTACCATCTGATACCTCCCGAAGCATTGGGAGCTTCATTTTTTGAACACAATTTGTTTCGTCGTGATTTAGCTTCAAAATTGGTACTTGCAAAGTTTCTTCTTTCAAGATACTGTAAATATATGCCTGCCAAAAATCTTTACAGAACAGAAGAAGAAGGGGTTTATTCCCACGTTTATAATAAAGGAGTTGAAAAGAAAATCATTTTCGGAGATGCCCAAGATTACGAGGTTTTTCTTGGCTTCCTGAAGGACTATTTGTCTCCTCCTGCCGATCCCAAAAGTATCAAAAAAACCTTTACCGTGAACGGGAACGTTTTCCGAGGCATACCCCATCAGCCGAAGAATTACTTCAACAAAGTTGAACTCATAGCGTATAGCTTACTGCCGGACCGTTTCCATTTGCTTTTGCATCAGAAAACTCGCGGCTCCATCGAAACGTTTATACGGTCTCTCTGTACCCGATACGCAATGTATTTTAATAAAAAATACCAACGCACCGGAACGCTCTTCGAAGGCCCATATAAGTCAGTTCACATCGGGGATGAGCCCCGCCTGCTCCTCCTCACTCGCTACCTCCATCGTACCGCTGACCATTCATCGTACGCAGAATATGTAGGCACCAGAGCTACTTCGTGGGTGAAACCAAAAAAGGGAACGGGTAACTATAGGGACTTTATGGAGAAATACGAACTCAGCCAGGAGGAACAGGAGTCTCTGAAAAAAATCACCTTTGAAAGCGAACCTGAACACCTTGAAGGGAGAGGCCCTGAAAGAAATCTTAAAAACTATCCTCCGGACATGCCTATTGTATCTTCTGAAGAGATACACCGAGACCCGTATCTGAATCCTACCAAAAGGGTACCGGAAATACTCGCGACAGCGGTCGTATTTTCGTTGCTGCTGACGCTCGGATTAAGAAATGTCACAGCTTCCAAAACCAAAACTCCCAACCCAACATCCGCTCCCTCAGTTCTCTCGAAAACAGAAGAGAGCAAAGAAATAAAATCTAAAGTAATAGTGACAGTTAAAATGAATAACGGGGCAGCGATGGTGAACATCCACGAAAAACCGACGATCAATTCGAAAAAGGTCGCTGAAGCAAAAGATGGCGATACTCTTGAATACGTTTCTTTTAATTCAGAGTGGTATGGAGTCAAGCTGTATGATGGCCGAACAGGCTTTATACCGGCAGCATATATAAAATAACATGAAAAAGATTTTCATCTATTCCAGTTTTATCATTGCCAGTCTGATCGTAGTCGTGGCATTTATGACTGCCACGAGCTACAGTCAGCTGGCTATCGCCGTAGTGCTCTATGTTGCGCTTGCATACTTCGGCTTCAATGTCTTCCGGCGTACACGCTGGAAAGCGCCGACCATCGCAAGTATCTTCCCGGCAAAAGTGGATCTCAGACTAAGAATAGAAAAGGATAAAGCTAAGAGGGAATCCGTGGATATCGCAGACATCGATAAGCGGACATTTCTCAAGATTATTGGAGCTGCCGGATTTTCATTTTTTGTCCTTTCGATTTTGGGCAGAAGGCTTGAGGCGTTGCTTTTCGACAGAGCCGTAGCAAGGATACCGAATACACTCCAAAATCCAGCCGCAAGCGAAGCCGAAGTGGCCGGACCAGTGCTCATGAACGGATACAGGATTTCCGACATTGACGAAGATATCATCTCGTATTACGGATTTATTAACAAAGATGGCGCGTGGATGATTATGAGAGAGGATACAGAAACAAATTCTTTCCGCTATACGAAGGGGGATGCTGGATTTTCCGCCAACTGGGCCGGCCGACAAAGGCTCAAATACGACTACTTTCACAAACTCTTCTGATGTTGCCGGGCAGCTACTACCCCAAACAGCAGAATGGTCAAGGACACCAAGAGGAATATCGCCAACTGCCGGATATAGATGGGTGTCGTGAGAGAAACGACAGTCTGGATAGGAGTGCTCATGATGATCAGCCAGTGTTGATCGCGCAATGAGAGCGAAGAATAGGCTATTAGGTGTTCCTCCGTCTCTAGCGTACCCTCCCCTGTTGTGTTGACGGCACGCTTAACGGTATCATCGTTCAAAAGTTTGAACGTACGTGCACCTACATCGGCGGCGGAACGACTGTACAATAGGTCTCCGCTCTTATTTATAAGATACACATCGGTCGAATCTGAGACTTTCAGCAGTTCCAAATAGCGTTGGGTTAATGGCTGTAATTTCACCGAGGCGGCCAACACACCGGTAAAGGCGCCCTGTTGAAATACCGGCGAGGCCACGACGACGATCGCTTGGTCTTTACTTGCTCCCAGTCGGCTGACAACCGGCTGACCCACGAAGTATTCTCCCTCTCCGCTCTGGTTTTTCGCCCAAACAAAATAATCCCGGTCGGCAAGAGACGCACCGATGTCTCGTGTTCCCAAGACGTTGGAGTTGAACCGGACGACCCCCTGTTTATCTGTCAATACGATTCCCCCGACCAAACCGCTGTCGCGCCACTGCTCGACAAATGCATCCATATTCCTAACGACATTGACGTTGCGGCTCCTGGTACTTTCCAATTGCGCAAACACTGCAATCGCGTCGCCGAATACCTGAAAGTATGACGTGATATTACTCCCCTCTGCCCTGGCCAGAATCTGCTGCCGATGCAGAAGCTGCTGGGCAATGGTCGCTTTGGCCCCCAGACTCAAGACTCCATAAAAAGTCGCACCTAATCCGATCATCAAACAGAGCCACATCAACCACATTCGTGTCGGCAGTGTCCGCCAAAACATACTATATTCAAAGATACGGTCAACCATGTGCATTGTCAATTGTCAATCTTGACTACTTTAACGATGTCTTTTAGGCACTAGTTCGTACACATTTTGTACACATCTTGACGTTCTCCAGATTACCATGTAAAACTAAGTGCCATGAAGATTGTGCCGGGAGCACGAGGAGCGCTTTACATTGACCGCGATGGGGTCATAAATCGGATGATCAAATATGCCCACGGTTGGGACTGCCCGCAAAAACCTCAAGATGTACAACTCGTAAAGGGTATCGAAAAAGTTATTTCGTGGGCAAACAAACAGAACATTCCGGTAGTCGAGATTTCTAATCAGCCCGGAGTCGCCAAAAGGAACATGTCGCAGAAAACCTCCGATGCCATTGAGGGAAAAGTTCACCAACTTCTCAGAGAAAAGGGTGCCGTCATTGATAACACATACATTTGTTTCCACCACCCTCAAGCTATCGTCTCCAAACTTAAAAAGGTATGTGACTGCAGAAAGCCAAAACCCGGCCTGCTCCTTAAGGCTGCCAGGGAGTTACGTATAGATCTGGAAAAAAGTGTTTTTCTGGGCGACAAAGCCAATGATGTCGAAGCCGGCAGACGTGCAGGGTGCAAAACAATTATTTTTATTCACAACGAAGATGTAGAGCATAAAGTAGAAGAAGCCAAATATGCAAAAACAGAT
This sequence comes from Candidatus Gottesmanbacteria bacterium, assembly GCA_016182725.1. GTDB lineage: Bacteria > Patescibacteriota > Microgenomatia > UBA10105 > UBA927 > JACPFZ01. The sequence continues at coordinate 2,628 of JACPFZ010000026.1, read as the reverse complement.
TACAAAATAGTGAAGATTTCAGAAGCCATTCCCGTCATAGAAAACATATTCAAATCAGCGTAATTTTATCCTTAACACTCAGATACGCGTTATTGAACTCATCCACCGTCTCTACTCCTCTTTGGGTAAACATCCATTCCTCAATCAATTTTGGCGGGATCGTAACAATATCCGCTCCGATAGAGAATGCTTTTTCGATTTGATCGACACCTCTGATGCTTCCAACAATCACACGAACCGGTAAGTTATGTGTTTTAAGGTATGTTAATGTCATAGATAAACTGCAAGCAGCATCCGAAACTTTCTCTCCTGCAACTTTGCTTTTTACACCGCTTTTTATTAACTGTTTTATGTTCTGAGCCTTCGCTTCATCACGCCTTCCCCAAAACAAACTGATATAGTTATCACCATCAGCGCGGCTTAAGCGGAGAGCTTCAGCAGCGCCAACTAATTGTCCCATACTCAGACCCAACGTGGCGTTTACTCTGATCCCCTCCCGACCTAATGCATAGATAACCTCAAAAGCCTTCTCTGGCTCCCTTGGGTCCATGGGGACTTTAATAATCGCGTTTCCCGGAAATCTTCTGGTATATTTCCTTGCAAGACTCAACATGTCGTTCTGAGACATATTGGAATCCGGTATTTCAATGGATATGGGGAACTTTTTTCCGGCTATGTTCACCATCCTTGCAATATGTTCAGGAATATTAAAAATTCCTTCCCTTTGCAAGAGAAGCGGATTGGTGGTAGCACCTCCCAGAATATGGGCACCAAACCACTTCTTAAAACCTTCAAGGTTGGCTGAATCGTAAAAAATACCGGATGAATTAAGCGGTTTTCTTTCTGCCATTGAGGCCTTTGATCCTTTCTTTTAAATCGTAAATGATCGGATGATGCAGTACTATATGCATCGCCTCAATTGCGGGAGTTCCATAAGGTTCGGAATGTATTGGAACTATTATTGCAGCATCAGCCAGTTCTTTCATCGCGCCCCCGTCAAATCCGCAAAAACCGATAATTTTAGCTTTTCTTTCTTTGGCAAGCTTCATAGCAGCAACCAAATTTTGCGACCAAGGCCCTGCCTCGTCTCCCTGTTTCGTTCCTCCATGCACGGAAAATCCCACCAAGACGTCGTCTTTTGTAATCCACTGCTCAAGTTGCCCTGCAAAAATAGAACTCCATCCCTTATCATTGATCCAGGCACTCACAAGGGGAATATTGTCAACAAGCGAAATTGCCTTAAATCCAAACTTTCCACCGACCATTGTTGTTTTGGCTAAATCAGCAGCAAAATGTGTTGCGGTCGAAGCCGAGCCACCACAGCCCATGGTAAACACCGTTCCCCCTCTTTTGTAACACTCAAATAATATAGTTACTATCTTTTGATAGTCATGAGATTCAATAAAATGCAGAGCGCTTTTTGCAATAAGCCCGAAGTATTTGTCCGAAGAAAATTTCTCGAAATCCATGGGCCCAATAATAATACCTACCCAAGCTTCTTGTCAATTAAAGATCAGCAATGACTTTTGCCCCTTCCATATCGAAATGAAAAAATAGCTCCCTCAAGCCCTCTTTCTCCATTTCTGTTCTAATTTTGTCTCTCTTATCGGGACAGCAGAACAGAAGAAAGCCCCCTCCTCCGGCTCCCATAATTTTACCCCCTAAGGCACCGTTTTTTATCCCTAATTCATACAGATAATCAATTCGGGAAGAACTAATGGCAGAGGACAGATTGCGTTTGGACATCCAATGCTGGTGCATGAGCGTACCAAAGGAGCTAATATCATTTTTTATCAACGCTTGTTCGATCGCGTGCCCGATGGATGTAATACGATGCAGGTTTTCTATCACTTTTTTATTGTTTTCGTGGGTTGCCCTACTTTGCCTTTTTAGTATTTGCTTTTCCTCCCGATCTATACCCGTATAAAAAATGAGTAAGCTATGTTCCAACTCTCTGACAAAAAATTGCGGAAGTGTCAATCGTTTTACATCAACTCGCCCACGTTTGCTTATGGTAAGCTTGGTGATGCCCCCATATGCTGCCATATACTGATCCTGCTTGCCAACCGGCCTTTGTAACCTTTCTATCTCAATGTTGCATGCTTCCTCGGCCAAATCTTTGGCAGAAAGGTGTTCGTTCTTGAGCGTGTGCAGGGCTTTGAGTAAAGCTACCAAGTAGCTTCCTGAAGAACCCATGCCTGTCCCTGCAGGAAGATCACTAACCGAATTAATTTCGATAGAATCTTTGATATGTGTTAACCGCAGGGCCTCTCTGACTAATTCGTGCTTTATTTTTTTGACATCATCGACAATTTCCGTTTGTGTGTATTTAACCCGTATCAACCTGTCAACAAGCGGTCTATTGACTGTTATAAACATGTAACGGTTGATAGCGGCTGAAATAAGCGCGCCGCCGAATTTGGAATAGTACGATGGAAGATCTGTTCCGCCTCCGCCAAGAGGAATGCGGAATGGCGCTCTGACAAAAATCATGCCCCTATCATACATATTTCAGTTTCCACTTGCAATATAGGCCGTTAGGACGGAAAATATGAACACAATATGAAAATCGGCGTTGTCGGATTATGGCATTTGGGCGAAGTCTACTCGGCTTGTTTGGCGGACTTG
>JACPFZ010000025.1 GCA_016182725.1 Candidatus Gottesmanbacteria bacterium | reverse complement strand
TGCTGGAGTAGAACTCGCACGTCTCCTCTCACAGGGAGCGGGCTATCCGCAAGCGCCACAGCTGGGGAAACCCTGACCTGGAATCTGGGATATTCCCTGGGGACTCCCTGGGTGCAGACCCAAGGAGGAGACGTGGTAATCCGCGACAAGGTGTGGTCGCTCATGACCTCCCTTGCTTCTCCCCGACTCTTCAGTGTCAATGGGGAAGGAGGGTATCCTGGGGGAGTCTTCTACGGAAGTACGGGAGTTTCTCCCTATGACTTTGATGCAGGATCAGGTAATGGAGGAAGCTACGTCTCCTCTACCAACTGGCTGGTCAATGATCAGGGAGAGGGATTCTCCGATGACCCTCTTGTCCGTGACTGGTACAAATACTTCCTCTACACCTTTGATCTTTCCCCTTTAGCCAACCCCACCCCAGACTACAACTTCCCCCTGATGAACACCATCACTAAGCCCACCCGTCCCAGCAAACAAACTCTCCCCTATACCTACCTGGTACAGGGCAACATGGAAACAGACGGAGACTGGACTATTGGAGCTAGTGAGACGATCATCTTTCTGGTTTCTGGCAATGCCACCATCAAAGGAAAAATCACCATTACTCCGGGAGGCTTCTTTGCTCTTATTGCCCAAGGGAATATCCTGGTTGATCCCACGGTAGGCGTGCCCTACACCTCCTCTACTCCTGTAGTGGAGGGCATCTACATCACCTCTCCCACGGGTTCCTTCCAGACCGGAACCAGTCTGGTGGGGACAGAACGCTTCGTGGGTAAAGGATCCTTCATTGCAGGATCCTTTCTCCTGCAGAGGGATCTTTCTTCCGTAGGACGCAATGCAGAGACATCCGCAGAGCTCTTTCTCTACAATCCCCAGCTCCTCTATACCATGCCAGCAAAGATGAAGGAGATGAAGATCAACTGGAGGGAAGTGGCTCCGTAACGCTTGACTCGTAGTATCTATTTCCACTAAGCTGGAAATAGGACCAAAAAAATGGATATTCTTGCTAGTGCTCAACAACAAATGAATTCTGCAGCAAATCCAGTACCTTCGACATCCGCAGGGTCTCCTCCGCCGGAACCTCCGCCAACTCCCATGGAGCCAACAAGTGCGCCGCAAACAACAGAACCTCCCAAGGCAGAAAAGCTCCCTAAGGAATCCACGCCTGCTCCCCTGGTTGCTCCCCCTCCGGAAGAGCCCATTCTCCCGCCGCCGACTCCGATGGCGCCCATCACTCCGCCGGAAGAAAAAGCGCCGGAAACTCCGTTACAATCCACAACGTTCGGGGCGCCCGAGCCAAAACAAGAAACACCGGAACCACAAACAAGTGCTCCAACTCCCCCGCCAAAAAAAGGCGGTATCGGAAAAGGAGTTATCATTGCGGGACTTTTTCTTTTGTTGGTGACCCTTCCCGTTGCCGTGTACTATGTATCGCAACAACAGCAACAGCTGGCTGAAATACGAACCACAGCGAGCGGTGGTGGCTCCTGCACTGGTTCATGGCAATGCAAGGATAATCGTACTGGTCAATTATTTACTTATTCGTGTTCTCCGGGAAATAATAATGAAACGGAATGCAAGCGGAGAACGAGTTGCAACCCAGGTTACACATTAGTGAGTGGTTGTTCGTGGACTCCAGCAGGCGGTGATGGAGGTGGATCTACTGTAGGAGTCCCAAACGGACAAAGTAGTGGATGTTGCTCCAGTGACGGACAATGCGTCAGTTGGTTTGGCGCAGGCTCAACGTGCAATAATCCTAACGGCGCCTGTGCTTCAGGGAAACAGTGTAAAGGCGGAGCGGGAGCGGCTGCATGCGGTCAAACGTGTACCCAAACCGACTGTGGCAGAGTCATCTGCGCAAATACGCAATATCAACAGACCTGCAATGCCGGGTGCAAATCTCCCTGTGGCGACGGCATCTGCGGCCAAGGCGAAACCTACCAATCTTGTTCAAAAGATTGCAAATCTCCGGTCGGCATTCTTCCTGGCGGTACGCTCCAGTGCCAAGACGGCAACAACAATAGAGATCAAAGTAAGTGGCTTATCTGTGAATGTGCCAACGGTTGCTCTCTCAAAACGGATACGAGTCCCGGTGGCGGAGGTACGGGATGGGTATGCGATCAGAACTGCCGGTTAGTATCAGTGGGCACGCAGCCCTCGGGAACGTGCACACAAATTGACTATGTCCACCAAGGCACGGAGAGCTACTGTGGAGTGGCGCAAATCAACTGTCCCGCAAGTTGCCAAAAAGCTGGTGCAGTCGCTGCTCCCGTCGCAACAGCCACCCCAACCCCTGTTCCCCTTGCAAGCCAGTGTTTACGCATTAAAGTATATAAAGGCACGACCGCAGTTGAACCAACAACGCTCGTAGTCGGTGACCAAGTCACGCTTGCTGTGGGCGGAGCAAACGCAACTAAAGGGAGAATTAGGGTCAATGGCGCTGCATTTACCGAAACGACAACAAAGAATGCAAATGGTGAATTTACCGTGCCTTTTACCGTTCCAACCGGCGTCACCACGTTTACCATTGAGGCAGAAGTGTTCGGGCCCAATGGGCAGTGGCAATAAATGATATGAAAAAAGGATGGCTTATCAGCATCGCAACATTGATTACCCTCGGTCTTGGAGCGGTGATTTTTCTCACCGTGCAAAAATTGCAGCAGACGACGCCGGTAGCTCCCACCGTTCCCCAAGTCACCCCCAAAGCAGCAGTTCCTGCCTGCACATTAACATTTGCTATTGCAGCAGAGCCCACCCCAACACCCACACCCGGAATAACGGGAACCCCAACTCCCACTTCAACGCCTGGACCAACATCAACGCCGACTCCAACACCGACTTCAACACCAACGCCCGGCCCAACAGGGACGCCTACCCCAACACCCATCGCAGCGGTACTCACACCGACACCGACTACGCCGCCGACTCCTCAAGTCCCGGTTGCAGGCACAGGCCCCAGCGTTCTGGGCGCCTCGGTCATCGTTGGCGGGTTTCTGCTTCTCCTTCTGGGATTAGTGTTTTAGAAAAGAAACGTGATATGTCAGACGTGATATGAGAGACGAAATACAAAAATGGTCTTGCTTATCACGTATCATTTGTCACGCATTGCTTCTTTGATAAACTCGTGAATGGCATCAAAACCCTCTCGCGGCACCAGAACGTAGCGGCCGTTGTACTGCCACAATGGCGGAGTCACTAATTGATCCTCAAAAAAAATTTTTTTAATGTTTTCTTGTTTATTTTTGGCAAGCAATTTCCCGACGGTCAACAGTTCTCCAATGGTCATATCCATATCCGTCGCCTCGTCAAATGCACGAAAAAGTTTTGCTACCAAGCCAGGCTGGAAAATAAGCTTAGGTTGAAGCAATTTTTGTTGCAATGCAACAAGTACATCTTGCTGCCTGCGGCTTCGGGCAAAATCACTTCCTTCTGAATCCTCTGCGTGACGGCTCCGGACATATTGTAAGGCACGGGTCCCGTCCATATGCTCAAGTCCACGATCGAAATGCAATGGCTCATACCGGCACCGAAACTGGGGATCTCCACCACATACATCATTTTCTTTCCCTTCAACAGGAAAGTCTGGATCCGTAAATGCACTGGGAACGAAAACATCTATACCACCCACTAAGTCAATAATTGTTTTGAATCCGGAAAAATCAATCACAAATCCATAGTGCACAGGCAAGCCTACCACATCGTCAATACTTGCTTTGGCAAGAGGGATGCCAGCGCCTTTTTCCCGTTCTTCGCCATAGTGATATGCGCTATTCACTTTGTCCTGCAGGACCTCTGACCACATATCGCGTGGAATGGAGATAAGTGTAACCCGATGATCTTTTTGACGTATGGACATAACCAACATAGTATCAGTCAGATCAGCTCCCGGATGCGTTCCCCCACTTATTCCTAAAATAAGCACATTTGTGCGGCCATCGGATGAGGCAAGGGGCGCACCGCCATTAAACAGTAATTGCACCATCGTTGGCGCAGTCAAACCGGTTTCTTTTTTAAATCGCTGTCCCCACACAAAAATCTTCCACCCAACAATTATCCCGATGGCAGCGATGGACAAAACCAACCACGTTCGTATCTTCATATGCAACTCAAGAAGGAGAAGATGCAACCACAATGAGTTTGAAAAAAGTCTGCGGATCCAGGCTCGCACCCCCAGCCAGCACGCCGTCAATGAACGGCTGAGCAATAAATGCTGCTACATTATCAGGAGTCACGCTGCCTCCATAGATAACTGTTGCCACCGATGACTTTTGTTTTATGACAGAAGTCACGTGACTGGCATGTTGCGGTGTATCTGTCTTTCCCGTTCCGATTGCCCATACTGGCTCGTACGCCACTACGTCAACGCCCGCGGGAACGATGGTTGTCTCATCCGGAACACAGTAGATAGTTTTAAGGCCCATTTCTTTTGCATGCAGAACCTTCTCTTTAAGGAGTGTATCTGTTTCGCCAAAATACTTCCGTCGCTCGGAATGCCCGATAATCACCCAGTCGGCAAATTCTTGGATCTGTCGTGCGCTCACTTCACCAGTATACGCACCTTCAGGAAACGGCGAAACATCTTGTGCGCCAAGCGCAATGGGTAAGCCCGATTCTTTTATCTGTTCCTTAAAAATCTGCAGGAGTGTAAACGGCACACAAAGAATAATGCTTGTGTTTTTTAATTGGAAATTGGAAATTGGAAATTGGAAATTTCGAAGCCATTCCATGGCTTCGGTTATCGTCTTGTTGCTCTTCCAATTTCCTGCGATAAATAACGATTTCATATGATAAGATTATACCGGGTAGTAGAACTTTGGCACAAGTCTCTGCCTTATTTTTTTCAGTACCAAGTCCAAAGTTTCACTACCCGGATATCTTATGAATGATAGTCTTCTCAATGATTTAAATAAGGAACAACAAAAAGCAGTCGCACATACCGAAGGCCCGGTGCTTATCTTGGCTGGCGCAGGCAGCGGGAAAACCAAAGTACTCACCTATCGCGTGGCCTATCTCGTGGCTGCAAAGCACGTACCAGCACATCACATCCTTATGGTCACATTTACCAATAAAGCTGCCGGCGAAATGAAGGAGCGAATACGGAGACTATTAGATTCTTACCGTCTTACTGTCTCGTCGTCTTCTTCTCTCCCCTTTGCTGGTACGTTTCATTCGCTGTGTGTCAAGATTTTGCGCATCCACGGGAAAGAAATCGGCATTCCCAGCAATTTTGTGATTTATGATGAGCAGGATAGTGTCGATGCCGTTCGGGAGATTATGAAAAAACTCGATATCTCAACCAAAAGCTTCAACCCAGGTGCGGTTCTCCATACCATTTCCGAAGTAAAAAATGAACTCATTGGTCCAACCGAATATCCACAATACGCTCGGGGGTATTTTCAGGAAACGGTTGCCCAGGTCTATGTAGAATACCAAAAAACATTGAAAGATAATCAAGCGCTGGATTTTGATGATCTTCTGGCAAAAACAATTCAACTCTTTGACCGCGCCCCCGACGTAGTAGGGAAATATCAGCAGCAGTATCAGTATGTTCTCGTAGACGAATATCAGGATACGAACAAAGCCCAATACGTACTTACGAAACTGCTTGCTGGTAGATGGCGCAATCTTTGCGTCGTCGGCGACGCGAGCCAAAGTATCTATCGGTGGCGAGGCGCGGACTTTCGAAATATCACGAACTTCAAGCGTGATTTTCCCGATGTTAAAGAATTTCATCTGGAGCAAAATTATCGCTCGACGCAGTATATTCTCGATGCCGCTTTCGGCGTCATATCAAAAAATACCTCACACCCCATTTTAAAATTATGGACGCAAAAAACTGCCGGAGAAAAAATTATGCTCTATGAGGCGCGCACCGAGCAGGACGAGGCAATGTTTCTGGTGACTACGATCTTACAGGCAAATAGACCCTACACAGACTTTGCCGTGTTGTACCGCACGAACGCCCAGTCACGAACGCTCGAAGAAGCTTTCCTGCATGCAGGGATTCCCTATGTCTTGGTTGGCGGCACACGGTTTTATGAACGAAAAGAAATTAAAGACGTCCTTTCCTATCTTCGGCTGATCACGAACCCCAAAGATAGCGTTTCCTATAAACGTATCGAAAAGCTCGGCCGCGGCCGCTTAGAAAAATTTTTGAATTTTGCCCAAACTGTTGCTTCCGATAATAAACTGATTGCATTCACTACCTTAGAGCTCCTCGATGCCGTTGTCGCCGCCACTGATTATTTACGTATCTACGATGCAAATGTGGAAGAAGAAGCATATCGCCTGGAAAACATTAAGGAACTGCGGTCTGTCGCAACGGAATTTCCCCAAATACATCATTTTTTAGAAAATGTTGCGCTCGTGGAGCGAGAATATCTTCCGGATCGGGTTCAAAAAGAAGAGAGTAATCACCCCGCAGTCACCCTCATGACCATGCACGCGGCAAAAGGCCTGGAATTCCCCATCGTATTTTTGGTTGGTATGGAGGAAGGCTTGTTTCCTCATAGTCGATCACTTATGGACAAAGATGAGCTGGAAGAAGAGCGAAGACTTTGCTACGTGGGAATTACTCGCGCAAAAGAAAAACTCTATTTAAGCTATGCCAATCGCCGACTTTTCTTTGGTACTCGTACCCAAAATATGATTTCGCGATTTATTGCAGATATCCCTCAGTATACACTCTATCTTCAGGTATCCCTTGCGGCGGATCGGGGATGGCGATCAGAAGACCTGCTTCTTTAAGAAACGAACTTCATGAGGACCATGACAAAAACGCCAATCACGACAAGGAGGGAAAGAATGATCTCTACTTGTAAAAACACCCGTGCAATTCCGCGGACTCGACCGAATGAAAGAAATGGAGTAAACAGCCGACTATCAATCGGAAGCCAGGAAATTGCCTTTAGTCTTCGCGTCTGTTTTCCCATCTTGTCCCATTGTAACACAGGGGGAAAAGAGCGATAATAGATAACATGATAAAGCCTACTAGAACAATCCAAAAGGATTGGGATACCCATGTAGAACACCCACTGCAATCGTGGGCATGGGGAGAATTTCGAAAAGCAATGGGTATTGATGTTGTGCGAATGAACGGTTGTCTACTCACGTTTCACAACATTCCATTCACTCCATGGACCATCGGCTATTTCCCCAAAGGTCCCATGCCGACACAGAAAATGATTGAGGAACTCAAGCGCATCGGCAAAGAAAAACATGCTATTTTCATCCAACTCGAACCTAATGTCATTGTTTCTGGCACACCTTCCAGGAGTCAATCCTTCGAAAAGACTCAGGACGAGAGCCCACCTGGAAGGTGGCCGCAGGACTCCTTCCAGGTGAGGGGTTCTCATCATCCCCTCTTTACAAAATTTACGTTCGTTCTGGATCTCACCAAGTCCGAGGATGAACTTTTGAAAGCAATGCATCCAAAAACACGCTACAACATCCGTGTTGCACAAAAACACAACGTGATAGTGAAAGAAGATAATTCCAAAGAAGCCTTTGACGTATATCTTCTGCTCACTCAACAAACAACCCAGCGCCAGGGATTTTATGCGCATACACGCAACTATCATAAAAAAATGTGGGAAACGCTTCACAAAGCCGGTATCGCGCATCTTTGGACCGCAACGCAGGAAAACGAAATCCTTGCTGCATGGATTATCTTTATCTGGAAAGATACAGTTTATTATCCGTATGGCGCGTCATCACGAAGTCACCGGGAGGTCATGGCACCCAATCTTCTGTTGTGGGAAATTGCGCGGTGGGCCAAAAAACAGGGACTCAAAAAATTTGATCTGTGGGGCGCACTCGGTCCCAATCTAAACAGTAATGATCCATGGTATGGATTTCACCGGTTTAAAGAAGGATACAACCCGAATCTCGTAGAATTTATCGGTTCCTATGACTTGATCATCAATCCCATCCTGTATGAACTTTATAAACTCGCCGACAGCGTCCGTTGGACTGTATTAAAACTCACCAAGAGACTTCTCCAAGTTTCAGTTTCACCATGGTAACATGTTACCATACTAACATGTTAATATATTATGGAATTGCAGCAGTCACCGTTATACGTTCAATACATCAAAACTATCCGTTGGCATGTCCTGACCATTGATCACACGCATATATTTATCAGAAACATCCCGCTTAGCGGGACCATCGCAAAAATCCAACGGCCGACCAAGCTCCCGTCAGTAAAAAAACTCGTCCCTCTTCTCAAAAAATATCGCGTGCGATCTGTGGTTGCAGAAGCGGCAAGAGATCAAGATCCGCAAGAATTTTCCGATTGGTGCAAAACAGTGCAACAGCATTTCAAGCTCATTTCTTCCCCCTACCTGCCGACGAAAACAATTCTTATTGATTTAAAACCAAATGAGGAAGAAATATTCCATAGTTTTTCCGAAGCCAAACGCCGCGCGGTTCGTCGCGCGCAGAAAAATAATGTGATGATTAAAGAGTCAACAAATATAGACGATCTTATTAAAATCAAAAATAAATCCGCTGGATTTTTAGGGTTCTTAACCACCTTCGGCATGAAAAAACTTTGGCCGATCTTTGGACCGAACCATGCAGCAATTCTTCTCGCATGTTCCTCAAGTGAAAAATCTGTCGGAGGAGTCCTCCTACTTTTTTGGAACAGGATTGCCTATTACTGGATAGCAGGTGCAACCCACGAAGGAAAAAAATTATTTGCCCCGACCCTTCTTGTCTGGGAAGCATTAAAACTTGCCAAAATTCGCGGAGCAAAACAATTTGACTTTGTGGGCGTCTGGGATGAACGACTGCCCCGCCAATATGATTCCTGGAAAGGATTTACGAAATTTAAAGAAGGCTTCGGGGGGAAAACTTTATATTACCCTACTGCCATGCCTCACAGATGAGACGAAATTCGCAAAAGTCGCAGTGCCTGCCAGGCGTCGGACGGAAATCACTTTTTGAAATTTCTTCTGCTTTTTTTGCGATTTCTTCTTTTGCTTCTTCCAGCTGTTCTCTCGTGCGCGTTGCAGAAACTTTTTGCTGATTTTCAAAAAAATAAAATTAAACAATAACGTCTTGGGGTTTTTTCTGGTACATGCCTTCATCTGTTGCCGCAAGTGCATACACCGTCAACTGTACATCACCTGCGGGATTTTTACTTTTCGGCGCCTGGCCGGTTTTGTAATCAATAATTTCAATTTTCCCATCTCCCAGCTCATCTATGCGATCAATTTTCCCCCCGAGTGACAATCGAGGGGTAATTTTTATTTTAAATGACTGCTCCATATCTTTTGGAATTTTTTTCGGATCATATCCTTTCTCATAAAAACCAACAAGGAGTTCTCTGCCATGATCTTTCATTTTTTTCTCGTATGCTTTATCGCCAAATCCCACAGACAACCATTGCTTATTAAGAAGTTGCAACAGCGTATCTTTCGTCGGATGATCACCGTTTTTTACTAATTCATAAAATGCCCGCACTGTTTTATGCATCATATCGCCGAATGCAAGTGCTGCGGACGGTGGAATAGGAATTCTTAAAATATAACGATATTTATACTGCAGTGGACAGGTCGTAAACGTATTCAGTTGTGAGTAGGAAAGATACGTGATCGGTTGGTATGCCGCCGCGACTTGCGGTTCTTCTTTTTTCTCCCAATCCAAAAGCAGAAGTTGCTTTGCTTCTCTTACCGTCTTACTGTCTAATTGTCTTACTGTCTCCTCGCCCAATGCTTCTCCAATAAATGGGGACAATTTTTTCTCCCGTTTTCCTTCGCCGTAATATTTTGCAGCAGTAAAATAGAGAATATCCCGCGCCCGTGTCATACCAACATAAAAAAGTCTGCGCTCTTCCTGCAGATGGAAGTCGCCCTCTGGTAAAATCTCCTTAATGAACGCGTCAGGAATGGGGATTTGTTCCCGCCGCTCCATACTCGGAAACCGACTAGAGACAAGATGAACAAGAAACACCACGGGAAATTCCAAACCTTTGGCAGAGTGAATGGTAAGGATGTTTACGGCATTATTTTGCGACCAATCGATATCAGCTGCCATCGGCGACTCTCCCATATTCATCGAAAGATCTATCCAGTCAACGAGAGCGTAGACGTTCGCATCTTCATGTTCCGTCTCGTACGTTTTGAGTTTACTGAAAAATTTCGCAATGTTTTGGGCAATTTTTTCCTCTTTCGTGGATTTGTAGCTTGTGAGTTGTTTGAGGAGTCCAGTATCCTGCAGAAAATAGTAAAGAATTTGCCCGGCAGTTTCTTTTTTTATAAGCCCCAAGTGCCGATGAATCATTTCAACCAGTCTGACAACTTTTTCATCCGTTCTTTTTTCACACGCTTCAAAAATCGAGATCCCGCTTTTTCTGGCATCATTAATAATACCTGCTACATCACGCGGTGTAACATCCAACCAGTCCATAGTAAGGACGCGGTACATGGCAACACTGTCTTCGAAGTTATATAAAACTTTTAGATATGCGATGAGATCTTTTACCTCCGGCTGACGGAAAAGTTGTCCTGGACCTAAAAATTGATAGGGGATACCGGCGCGGGAGAGCGCTCTGCTGAATGGTTCTGCATAATTGTTTGCACGCACCAAAATCGCAAAATCGCTCCAATCATTTTTAATTTTCAATTTTAAATTTTTAATTGTTTTTGCGACTTCCTCTGCCTCATTTTCTACTCGATCTGCATACATCACACCGATAGTTTCTCCTTTCATCCGCCGCATGCTCTCTAATTTTTTATCAATGTTTTCTGCGACTTCCAGGCGGTCTGGATTATTATGTTGTATAAGGTCATAAGACCTATCTAATATCTCCTTCGTGGAACGATAGTTCTTTGTTAAGACAATAATTTTTGCTTGAGAAAAATGCTTACGAAACTGAATAATGTTAGAAATCGCAGCACCACGCCATCGGTAAATCGCCTGGTCATCGTCGCCAACTACAGTAATATTTTTTCGCTCACCGGCAAGAAGGATCCCAAGTTCATTTTGTGCAAAGTTCGTATCCTGGAATTCATCAATGAGAATATACTTGAACTGCTCCTGATATTGTTTAAGGATGTTTCTGCGTGTTCGAAAAAGTTTTAAGGTATGACTGATGAGATCCGCGTAATCCATGAGCCCTTCTTTCACTTTTAATTCCTCATAGGTTTTGTATGCGTTAGCCAATTCCAATGTTTTTCTAAATTCTTCTTCCTCTTCATTTTTGAGATTTGAGATTTGAGATTTGAGATTGTGAGTGTACCGAAGGTACTGCTGTGGTATTACATCTTCGTCTTTCAAGCGACTGAAATGCTGTATCATGCCACTAATAAACTTTGTGGGGTTGCCGTAGGGTCGAAAATAGGAGAGATCAAATTTGAAAAGATTTTTTCGGAAAAATAGTATCGTCTCGGCTTCGGTCATCAGCTTGTATACCGGATCAAGACCAATGTTGATGGCCTCATTACGTAAAATCCGATCACAAAACGCATGAAACGTAGAAATCCACATCTGTATCACGCCGTAGGGGAGTGCCATATCCACGCGCTCCTCCATCTCCCGAGCAGCTTTTTCCGTAAACGTGAGCGCTAAAATTTCGCTCGGATGTGCGCTGCCAGAAGAAATAATGTGCTTAATGCGTTCCGTAACAACAGTCGTTTTCCCAGTCCCGGCACCGGCAATAATCAAGATGGGCCCATCACCGAATTCTACGGCTTTTTTCTGCTCCTCATTCAGTTTGTGTTCTTCAACAAAAGTTTTTACCACAGTGGAGCAATTATAAATCAGTAACCTATCCCTTGCATTATCCAAACTTACCCCGCAACGCCAGGAACGCTCAAAAACAAAAAACAAGAACTAAAAATAACCTAATTCTCTTTTATAAATGTTATCATGTTCTAGAACACGATAACATTTATACCACCATTCATGAAACAAACTCAAAAGGGTTTTGTATTGCGAAGTTTTGTTACCCAACGTTCTTTGCGCCATTTGCTCCAATCTCTGTGAGCCGGAGGTAGTAAATCCGCAAGAAAATCATCAATCTTTTGCAGAAATTCATGATATTTCTCCTGCCGAATGACCGCGCCTAACACCATCTGATATCCGCCTTTTCCTTTCTGCAGAGATCGATTCACTTTATTGATAGTTTCAAGTCCAACACGAAGAATCTTTGAAATCGTCCGATGATCATACTGTTTTAGTAAAAGAAGAGCAATCGACAATCGTTTTGCAAGCATGACTTTCTCTGTAGGAGATAAAAGATCTTCAATAAAATTTTCTACTTGTTTACGACTTGTCACCATGCCAATGCTATCCAAGAATACTTCACCCATGCGATGTTCGATTTCTTTTCTTAATGGATAGCGAGAAACCTGCGTCATATCGAATGTTTCGATGTTCTAGAACATGATAACATTTTATACCGAACATTTCAAAGGGGTGTATTGCAAAGGACATTCTTCATAGTTATTCCTCCTCGAGTTCTTTTCCTTTTTCAGAAAATCGACTAACTACATGTGTTTGAGAAAGCTTCTGACCCAAAAGACCAAATGCGCCAATCACCGAGCTCATGCTGTTATATGCATTGTTCACATGCTTACCTAAGACTCCTAAATTTTCTTCAACCTTACCGTAGTCTTTTTGAATGGCCCGCAGGAGTCTAAATACTTCCCGTGATTTTTGTTCCAATTCTTTTCCCTGAAAACTCAGAAGCAGCACCTGCAAATGGGAATAGAGGGTGTTCGGAGAAACGGGGTAGACACGCAATGTTCTCGCGTAATTCATAAGGTCATTCATATTGGCTATTTCATAATAGACAGATTCCGACGGAATATACATGAGGGCAAAATCCATGGTTCCTTCTTCCGGCAGAATGTATTTTTTACTAATATCAGCTATGTGTTTTTTCACATCGGAAATAAAATCTTTTTTTGCTCGAACTCGCTCTGACTCTGTTTCCCCTTTATGCATCAGTACAAAGTTTTCCATCGGAAATTTTGAGTCAATACACAGAAGTCCGGCGTCAGTTTTAAGCACTGCATCAACTTTTGCACCGGATTTAAATGAATATTGCAAATGAAACGAATTTTTAGGAAATGTTTGCCCAATCATATCAGTGAGCACTTGCTCGCCAATGTTGCCGCGCAGTTTGGGGGACTGCAAAAATTCCTGGAGACTTTTGATGCCGCGGCCCACTTCTGACATCTCGCCGACATGCCGATTCAAGGCTCCAATCACCCGCGCTGCTTCATCAAGTCGCGCGTTAAGTTGACGCGAATTTATCTGAAGCGTACGCGTCATTTCTGACGACGTGCCTCGCATCGCCTCATTGAGCGTGTCATTTGTATGCTCAATGGTGGATTGCATATTTTTGAGCCACATCCAGATAAGCATGGCAAAACCAAAAAAGAGCATGATGAGAATGAGCAGAAAGATAATATTCATGGACATCATTGTAGCATCGACGAGAAACTCCTACAATTGCCGTATGCACCGGCAACCTCGCAATTCCTGGTGGTTATTTATCGGACTTATTAGTATAAGCGTCTTGGGCTGGTTTACGAACACATTTACCCCAAAAAATCTTTTTATTCAAATAATATTTTTCTTCATTATATTGGCAACAACAACTTCCCTATCACTCTACCTCTTAAATAATGTGCGACGTGCTCTCTGGGTTGGACTTGGGGTCATAGGCTTTCTCCTTCTGCGCTACGTCGGCCTTCGTGAACCATGGTACGTTGTGCTCCTCGTTGCTTCCTTCCTCTCCCTTGAGCTCTTTTTCCAAAAACGGTAAAATCGCGGTATGGCAAAGAAATTTTACATCACCACTCCCATTTATTACGTCAATGACGTTCCTCATGTTGGACATGCGTATACTACACTTGCCGCAGACGTCATTGCACGATATTGTCGCCAAAAACTTAGCAAAGAAAACGTATTTTTTTTAACCGGTACGGACGAACATGGCGCCAACGTGGCGCAAGCAGCGGCAAAACATGGAAAAACGCCAAAAGAATATGCAGATGAAGTCTCGCCTCGCTTTCAAGAAGCGTGGAAACTTTTAGACATTGAACCTGACTATTTTATTCGCACAACTGACCCAAGACACAAAAAAATCGCGCAAGAAGTTTTGCAAAAAATTTATGATAAAGGATATATCTACTCCGGAGATTACGAAGGGTGGTATTGTATCGGGTGCGAAAAATTTCTCACGGAATCAGATCTTATTGACGGAAAATGTCCACTCCATCCTACGCGCGAACCGGTGTATCAAAAAGAAAAAAATTATTTTTTGAAACTAAAAGAATTATCTCAACAAGTTCTGAAACGGATTGAACAAGGCGAGTATCACATATTACCGGAAAAACGACACAATGAAATTGTTACAAGAGTAAAACAAGGCGTGGAAGATATCTCTATCTCGCGCGCAGGTGTTTCTTGGGGAATACCCGTTCCTTGGGATAAAACACAAACAATCTACGTATGGGTAGAGGCGCTTTTTAATTATTATACCGCCACACAATTTATTGAGGGCAAACAAAAATTCTGGCCTCCCAACCTTCATCTTATGGCCAAAGATATCCTTTGGTTCCATAGTGTCATCTGGCAAGCACTTTTAATTGCCGCGGGATTGGAATTGCCGAAAACCATATTTGCTCACGGATTTTTTACCATAGATGGACAAAAAATGTCTAAATCTCTAGGGAATGTCATCTCTCCTGAACAGTTAGTTAATACCTATGGAGTTGATGGAACCAGATATTTATTACTTTCTGCATATCAATTCGGGAGCGATGGTGATCTCTCTTTAGCTAAATTCACAGAACGGTATAATGCGGATCTAGCCAATGGATTGGGTAATCTCATTGCAAGAACAGCCAAGGTTTCTTCTGGTGTTACTCTTTCCAAACATCTAAATATCACATTCGAAAATGTAAGTACTGACGAATATAAAAAAGCTCTTGAACAATATAGATTTCAAGATGCACTGGCTTTCATTTGGGAAAAAATAAAATTTGCAGATAAGCTCGTTGATGATAACGAGCCGTGGAAACTCAAAGGCAAAGATCTCGAAGAATTTATTCAAAGGGTCATACCACATATTCAAGAAATCGCAACATTACTTTTACCGTTTCTTCCGCAAACCGCAGAAAAAATTCTTGAGCAATTCAAAGGCCCGACAATTGTCTCTCAACCAGCGTTGTTTCCCAGAATTCAATAATGTACATCGACACTCATTGCCACTTGAATTTTCCCCAGTTTGATGCCGATCGTGCTATGGTCATTGGCAATGCAAAAAAAGCAGGAGTTAAGAAGTTTATCAATCCCGGCGTTGACCTTTTTTCCTCGCGTCAGGCAATCGAGCTTGCCCAAAAACATCCAAAAACTATCTTCGCGGGTGTCGGCTTTCATCCCTACGAAGCACAGCAACTGCCCAATGTGAATGAGCTTTATAATCTTTATAAAAATTATAACCGTTATATCGTAGCGGTTGGAGAATGCGGACTTGACTACCATCAATATAAAGGCGAAGAGGCGGCTGGCAAAAAAACCAACCAACAGCGTCTTTTTGAAGAACAACTACGCTTAGCACTTAAACATAATCTCCCCGTCATCATGCACTGCCGCGACGCATATGAAGACTTCTTTGATGTACTAGATAGCTTGCCCCAAATTCCAAAAGGAGTGATTCATTGCTTTTCCGGCGGACGCCAAGATCTTCGCATGGCTCAAGCGCGAAATTTTTTTGTGGGTATTGACGGAAACGTGACGTACTCTAAACATCTCGCCATGATCATCCCCCACATTCCCCTCTCCATGCTTCTTTTAGAAACCGACGCGCCGTTCCTTACCCCCGCACCTCATCGCGGGCAACGAAACGAACCTAAATATATCCCGACCATTGCCAAAATGATTGCCGAGCTCCAAGGAGTACCGAGTGCCGAGGTAGAACATCAAACTACTACTCATGCACTTTCTCTCTTCGGAATGGTATAATGAGCCTATTCCTATGGGCCAAATATTCACTCGGTACCCGCAAAGAATCCAACGGTTTTTCGAAATCCTTCTCCCCACCATTTCATGGCTCCTCATTACCATGCCATTCTGGCTCTCCTTTCGACACCCTGCACTCGTTGCCTACATTGTCATAACATTTGATGTCTATTGGTTCTATAAGTCGATTACGCTCGCATACCATGCGATGCGGTCGTTCATTACCATGCGGGCGCATGTAGCTATTGATTGGCTTTCATTAGCAAAATCGGTCAAAGAATTCCCAAATCTCTATCATGTCGTCATTGTTCCTGAATTCCATGAGCCTATTCACATCTTGAGACGAACCTTAGAAAATCTCACGAATCAGGATTATCCTAAAGAGCGCCTTATTGTGGTTCTTGCTACTGAAGCGAAAGATCCTGATGCATCGGAAACAATTCGCATACTAAAAGAAGAATTTGGAAATCGGTTTGGCCATTTTCTTACAACAACACATGTGCTTACAGCTGATGAAGTTGCGGGAAAATCTTCCAATATGGCGTGGGCCGGAAAAGAAGTAGTCAAAGAACTCAAAAAATGGCGCATCCCGATTGAACAGGTGACCGTCACTTCCTGCGATGCTGATGCGATGCTGCATCCTAAGTACTTTTCTTATTTAAGCTATACATTCCTTACTGACCCTGACCGTCTCTATCATTTTTATCAAGGTGCAATCCTTTTCTATTCCAATATCTGGCGTATTCCATTACCCAGTAGGGTGCTCAATACCATGAATAGCATCTGGAACCTTTCCCTCCTGTCACAAGGCAACCGACTTATTAATTTCTCCACCTATTCCCTCCCTCTTGCCACCGCGGTTGCAGCTGGCTATTGGGGCGTAGACGTGATTCCAGAAGACTACCATCTTTTTTTCAAAGTCTACTTTATGTTGGGACAAAAAGTGCGAACCAAAAGTATCTTCTTGCCGATACTCGTGGATGCTGCGGAAAGCCACGGTTTTTGGCGGACGATGGTCAATCAGTACGAACAGGCCAAACGGTGGGCTTGGGGCATATCAGACGTTCCATTCGTCATCAAGAATACCCTCATCCATAACGAAATTGCTTTTCCTGATCGACTTCGGCGACTGTTGCAACTTCTCGAACAACATATTTTCTGGCCGGCTAACTGGTTTATCTTAACCATCGGAAGTTCGATTCCTCCAATTATTAATCCTGCCTTTAGGCGCACCGTTCTTGGCCACAATCTGTCTAGCCTCTCTTCCGGCATCCTGACGGTTTCCGCAGCTTTTCTCTTAGTCGTCATTATTCTCGATGCTCGTACCAAACCACCCAGACCCAAAGAGTTTGCTCGCTGGAGACTGCCCTTCCTCTACCTCCAATGGCTCACCTTACCCATTGTGTCTTTCTTTCTCGGCGCCCTTCCTGGACTTGACGCGCACACGAGACTCATGCTGGGAAAACGACTGGAATACCGAGTAACAGAGAAGGTATAATAGAAGAAATTGAAATTAGACGAATAGAAATTTGAAGTTAGAATTGGAAATTAGAAATTTGAAGTTAGAATTTTCTAACCTCTTATCTCTAACTTCCTTCATCCAATTTCTAAATTCTCACGTCTAACCTCAAATACATATTATGATAAATTTTCTTCTTATCCATACACCGCTTCTCTATTTTACCCAAAGTCTCTGGCGGGATGAAGCATATTCAATTTTACTCGCTCAGCGCCCCATTTCATTCTTTTTTGGAAAACTTACCTTTGAGCCGCCACTGTACTACATCCTCCTCCATGTTTGGATGAAGCTTTTTGGTACCACTGAAATTGCTGCGCGATCACTCTCACTTTTTGCGTTTGCCGCAGCCACCATTGTGGTCATCGTTTGGGCGGAAAAACTTTTTAAACATCATTGGTTGTCATGGTTTTTGCCGCTTACGTTTTTTGCCAACCCGCAGCTTGCCTACTACGCGTTTGAGGTGCGTACCTATGGATGGTATGTATTTTTTGCCATTCTTGCCATGTATGGGTATCTTGAAAAAAAATGGCGGCTATTTGTTGCCGCTTCTGTGTTAGGTTTTTATACTCATGCGTTTTTCGTCTTCCTTCCCGCAACCTCTCTCCTCCACTATCTTATTATTCATCACCGCAGCATTGGTATACGACGTTCACTCATAGCTAACCCCATGGTGCAGTCGCTGGTAGCTATCGGACTCCTTATCACGCCGTGGCTACTTATTATTCTTCGGGCATCAAGCAAATTAAACTCCTCATGGTACTATCCCGTAAATTTCAATCTCGTCCAGTCCGTATTGGGCAATATGTTTTTTGGCTACGAGGGAACCCCTGGGTTTCTTTGGCCGGTAACCGCAGGCGTATCGTTTATTCTCGCTCTGCTTTTCCTCTGGGCACTGAAGTCAAGAGAAAAACGATCAAGAAATTTGTTCTTTTTTCTTATTGTTCTCATCCCGCTTGCCACCGTTATCGGCGTTTCCTTTGTCAAACCGATTTTCGTCAACCGCTACCTTATCTTTGTCACCATTGCGGAAGTGTTTCTCATTGCGTTTGCAATTGAAACCATTAAAAGTCGTACGCTTAAACGCGCAGTGGGATTTTTTATTGTCGCAATGCTCACTAGCGCAAATCTTTGGTTTCCACAGTTTCATAAAAAGGTTGATATGCGTAGAACTTTCGCCCAAATCAACACGCTGGCAAGTGAAGGCGATGTCGTCTATGCCAAAACACCGCTTATTCTCTTTGAGAGCATGTACTACAGCAAACACCCAAACCGTGTATTTCTCTACAATCCTCATGAGTCACCGTTTCCGTGGTATGTAGGCGATGCGCTTCCTATCCACATGGCGACGACTCTGCCTAGTTATCCTGCTCGAGCATTCCTCGTCAATGAGGACGGCTCTTTTATGGTACTGTTTCAAACAGATGTCATAAACGCATATCAGAAATCGCGACGGTAAGGTATGATTCGACAATTAACCATCACCGCAAGCGAACTCAAGTCTAATTGGGTGGTCAATGTGAGCGTAAAGTTTTCTCTTCTTTTTTTTGTCGGATCGTTGGCACTGCTTCTCTTTCGATGGCCAGTCCTTCCCCCGGCAGTTCCTCTTTGGTATTCCAAACCATGGGGAATGGAACAACTTGCCCATCCCGCCTGGTTATTTCTTCTTCCTTTCGGAAGCCTGTTTTGGTACGCCCTGGATCTCACAATCGTTGCCTGGCAGGGCAACCGCTATCGCATTTTTACCCAAGCCTTGTTCCTCACCACCTTTCTCGTAAGTTTCCTCTCATTTCTCACACTCGTTAAAATTCTCTTTCTTATAACGTGATGAATTTTTTTCTGCCATCGCTCGTTTCGGCCGCCGCAACATTTTTGGTAACCCCGCTGGTTGCGAACCTGGCGAGACGGATGGGTCTTGTTGACGATCCCAAAAAACGCTTCCACCCAGCCCACACGCATAAAGGGATTATTCCCCGCGCCGGAGGGCTGGCCATTGCTATCGGCGTTTTTATAGGCATTATGCTATTTATTCCAATAACAAAACTCATTATTGGCATACTCCTGGGATCTCTCCTCCTGGTCGTCATTGGGCTTCTTGACGACCGAAAAGACGTCAATCCGTACGTACGCTTAGTTATCAATGGTATCGCAGCGGCAGTTGCAGTATCCGCCGGCGCAGGGATTCCCTATATTACCAATCCAATAACCGGTGGAATCCTTCATTTGGATACCTGGCGTATTTCATTTCAGTTTTTCGGCCCTCACTCGATTCTCGTATGGGCAGACCTGTTTGCACTTGTATGGATTATGTGGACGATGAACATCATTGGGTGGTCAGCGGGCGTGGAGGGACAAATGCCGGGATTTGTGGCCATAAGCGCTTTTGTGCTGGGACTTCTCTCATTGCGGTTTTCTACTGTCGATCCTTCACAGGTATCGGTCACCATCTTGGCCTTTGTTGTTGCCGGAAGTTTTCTTGGGTTTATTCCATGGAATTTTTACCCCCAAAAAATTATGCCTGGCTATGGGGGGAAAACACTTGCTGGTTTTCTTCTTGCACTCCTTGCGATTTTGTCCTACGGAAAATTCGGTACCATGCTTTTGGTATTAGGGGTACCCATGACGGACGCCGTGTATACCTTGATTCGCAGGATCGGAAGAAAAAAATCTCTGGTCACTGCTGATCGCGGACACCTCCACCACCGCCTGTTGGATTTTGGTTGGGGGAAACGCAGAGTTTCCTTGTTTTACTGGATCCTCTCCGCTATACTGGGGGCAATTGCTCTGACGGTGACAAGTCAACAAAAAATGTACGTATTGTTTCTCGTCGCCGCTGGTGTCGGAGGATTTCTGGTATGGATCAATTTCTTTACACGATTATCCGAGCCGCGAGACCCAGACAGTGGTTAAAAAACCTGGCTCTCTACGTAACGATTCTTTTCACCGGCCAGTTGTTTGCCCCACGCGCCTTTACCATAACTACCTGGGGTTTCATTGCATTTTGCCTCCTCTCCTCGTCCAACTATATCTTTAATGACATTTTGGATGCGCCGCGCGACCGGAAACATCCGTTTAAAAAATTCCGCCCGGTCGCAAGCGGAAAATTGCCCGTCAACGGTGCCCTTGCCCTTTCCGCTCTCTTTGTCATTGTGGGACTCCTTATGAGTAGATTCATCGGCCCAACATTCCTTGCCATGGCAATTGCCTTTATTCTTCTGCAATATGCCTATACCCTATTTCTTAAACATATAAGCGTCGTTGATATCCTCACCATCACCACTGGATATCTCCTGCGCGTTTACGCCGGTGAAGCAGCAACCGGCTACCACATCTCTATTTGGCTTGCTCTTGCTGCAGTATCTCTCGCGCTTTTTTTAGCCATCGGAAAACGTCGGGCGGAACTTACCCTCATTCAAACGTACACCGGCGTTGTTCCCAAAGACACGAGAGCCAGTCTTTCTCATTACTCCGAAAAATTACTGGACACATATACCGCCATGTTTGCCAACTCCACATTTTTGGCATACGCTTTTTTTACCTTTTTTGAACGACCGATTAATCGCGGATTCTTTTTCCAAAATTACGATGCATTTACCCAAGGGATTCCGGATCGAAAATGGATGATGATCACGATTCCCTTTGTCCTGTTCGGCATCATGCGCTATATGCAACTTATTTACGAAGGCAAGGGAGAGTCACCGGAAAAAATTCTCACCTCGGATTTACCGCTTCTGACCACCGTGATCCTTTGGGGTGCCATGGTGATCATGGTAGTATATGGTATAGGAGGATAATTACTCCACTTTCTCCGCATACTGACCGGAGACCCAGCCTTTATTGGTACCGTCATAGAGGATGTAATACCAGATAGTTTCGGAAACAGTTTGGGAATCAAGAATCGAGTACGTTTCTCCGGGTTTCACGACTTTTCCTGAATCTGTCGCTGCGGGTCCTGTTCTCACGCGCAAAAATCCAGTTGGTGTGTCTTTGATGGTAATGTACGGCTTTGTGGGAGTGGCTACAGGCGTGGGAGCTGACGTGGTGGCCCCGGCAACCGCGGGCGTTGGAGTAGGAGAACCAGAGGCGCTTGCCTGTGGCTCACTGGCAGTTCGTGTAGAAAGAGCTAACTGAATAAGTGCATTGAGCTTGTATCCAGTTGGTGTTTTCGCTTTAAATGTTCTCGGTACAAAACCAGGAGAGGTCACGGAAATCGTGTGATCCGCGCTCGCAATAGAGGTCACGGCAACCGGTGTTATTCCTTTGTTTTCATCATCTACTAAAAGCGTTGCGCCATCTGGAATCGTGGTGACAGAAAGTTCTGACTTGTTGCTCGTAATCTTTTCTAACCACAACACTTCACCGGCAGAAGAAAGTTCAGACTCGGAAAGATCACGGTTGATATACGTAAGCGCACCGGAAGAAACGGTAATTTTCCCTTGCCAACTTGCCAGTGACGTAGACGTGCCTGAATCGGGGACAATTTTGATCGTGTGCTCTCCTGCCTCGACCTTGTCTTCAAACGGCGTTCTGCCTTTGTGTTTATTATCAAGGAATATGCTTGCCGACGGCATACTGTCCACTTTCAACACTCCTTGCTTGGGTTGACTGCCGATTGCAAGTTTCACAAGACCAACTAAGAGAAGGATAAACCCCACAACGCCCGCGAGGAAAAAAACCTTACGCCGCATGATCATCCGATCATAGCACAAAATGGAGGAGGGTGACAACCGGTTGGGCTACCGGCAACCATTTACATTTTGAAATCTACCAGGACGGCACACCCATCAACCCCCTCGAAATGCTACCGGAAATTACGCAGTAAGATTTGCTCGGTGAGTCAAAATATTTCCCCAGGTCATCATTTCTTCGGCCCAGCGGAGAGAATCTTCTGGTTTTTTCTTGGCTTCGTCAGTAAGTTTGTCATAGGTCGCTTGAAAACAACTCAGTGTCTTTTGTAACCTCGGAGGATACGTGTGAATAGGTAACTTTTTGAGATAGTCGTCCGTCTGTTTTAAAAATGTTTGTATGCGATTTTGTTTTCCGACAAAATCATCCGCTGCCCAATTGCCGATCCTCGTCAAATTCATGGCAATATCTAAAAGAAGTTGGTCTTTCATAGACTAAAAATTTCTTTTATAATTTCATCAATTTGTTTTCTCACGTCCTTATCCATTACGTCACGGCTCGGATTTCCCTGCTGCGGCCGAAGGTTAATCATGGAATTGTAATTAACTTCTTTTGTCTCCCAATCAATCCCTCCGCCCCAGAGATCTTCCTGCGAAGAACCGCTTTCCAGTAATTTTTGCTCTCCCTCCACATGCCGCTCTCCACAGCCGGCAACAATCTTTTTGCCAACATCAACAACAAATTTGATACCCTTCGTAATCCTCTGACATTTTTTCAATTTGTTCTGGTGTTGTTTTTTGGGTAAGAATGATCAACATATATCAATAACAGCAAAAACATGTGTACAAGTTCTAGAAATTTTTCCTTCTATACGCTTCTGTTATCATGTTCTAGAACATGATAACATTTCTTCTATAACGTCTTGATCCACGTAACAACGTCTTGAACAAATCGTTTTTCTTTCCCATTGAATTTATGAAGCGCACCTGGAACAATAATACTCTTATAGTGCTTTGACGTCACATTTTTGTCAAAAATGTTTTGAATTTCCTGCATTGGCCGATCAGCATATTCATCATTTCCAGCAAAAACGACGAAAAGCGGCAACCTAATTTTGGAAAAATACATTAACTTCGGCTTCTTGTCCCCGTAATCAAAGGTATCTTCCGTCGATCCGGGCTCAAATAAACTCAAAAATCGTCTGGGTGTTATGGGAAAGTAGTGGTAATCAAGTAGCAACGCGTCTCCTTTTCCCTGATTAACTAGTCTGTGCATATGAGTCAAAACTTTTTTTCTTTTTTTGATATCGAGACCTATTTCCAATCGATCGCTCATGGGACCCGCCAATACGATACCCGCGACATGATCGTTTTTCTGTGTTGCCGAATAATAACACACTTTATTGGCGCCGGTGCTATGACCAATCAAAATAATTTCTGTAAACCCCTGGTTCACAAGAAATTTGATCCCTGCCTTG
>JACPFZ010000029.1 GCA_016182725.1 Candidatus Gottesmanbacteria bacterium | reverse complement strand
TATTTGCATTCTATTGAACCGTACCGAAGCGATTCTCTGCCTCTCGGCGCAGAAACAGCCGAGGCCTTAACGCCGTACCGGATCTATCTCTATGCGCCGGATCAATATCTAGCCGTTCTTTCCGAGAAATATGGTATCAATCTGGCGCGGGGTGAAAATAATCAGCGCACGCAAATAAGTTATGAGTTGATGGAGGATAATGCCCACTTAAATTTTAATTTCGATACATTCCAAAACCATCAAACACTCACATTGCAGCGCTTGCAAACGATGGGTTCGTTGGTCGAACGACAACAGCCCATAACAAAAGCGGAATATTTGAATAAAACTCCGTTCGAGAACTATGTGGGGGCTTTTTCCGATAAAAATAATTTTAAGCTGATGGGGGCGCTTAATATCAAGTACATCCTGTCCCCCATTGAACTCGCGGGCGGGCTCTCGCCGATATTCACCGCGCGTGTCATCAATGGCGCCGTCCCGGTTCATGTTTATAAAAATCCCTATTTCATGCCTCGGTGGTACTTTGCCGACACGATTAAATGGACCGAGGCAGACGATGAAGTCGCCATTCGGGATCTGCAAACGATCGGCGATTTTCAAAAAACCACCCTGCTGGAAACACTCACGAACAACGATCCGGCCATCCGAACCCAACCCGACACCAACGATAATTTCGAGGTCGGACTCTATGCGCCCGGAACACTGCGCCTGAAAACAACAACGAAAAATTATCGTTTTCTGGTCTTCAGCGAAAGCCGAGTACCCTTCTGGCAAGCGAGCGTCAATGGCGTGCCGGCGCCCCTCTATACGGCGAATTACTTGTATCAAGCGGTGCTGGTTCCGCCCGGAGAAAATATCGTGGAATTCCGATATCCGAATCTCTGGGAACGCGCCGCTCTGTCGTTGCGTTCGCTGGTTTCGCTATAGATCGATCCGGAGCCACTTCCAACTCATCACGACCGCGCCGGAGATCTGCAGCCGCTTGCCGTTTTTCAATTTTTCCGTATACGTGCCCATGTGATCGACGGGGCCTCGGGGCAGATCGATGCCGATATCGAAATCCGTGACTTTCACCTTCTTGGCGCCCAAACTCCGCATGAACTCCTTAAAGTGAGGGATACTATACACATTGTAATACGCGTTGAAATCCTCCTTGCCGGACTCTTTTTTGAACTCGCGAACCTTGGTTATAAAATCGATATCGCCCTCATAAAATAATGAACTTAAAAAAATATGTTTTTTCGCGACCTTCACGAGCGCCCGCATGAAGTCGGTATAATACGGGATCCATGAGATGACCGCCCGCGACACCGCAACATCGAACCCCTTCGGATATTTTGACGGCAGATCCTCCAAATCCCCGACCTCGAACGCAAGGTTCTCGGCGCGATAAAGCTGTCGGGCCGTTGTTATATATAGGGGCGTCTGATCCACTCCGGTGAATGCGGACCGCGGAGAAAGGGCGCTAAGCAACCCCGACACATGACCTACGCCGCATCCGGCATCCAAAATTTTCAGCTTTTTGCCGGCGATGACCGGCTTGATGAGCTTCTCCAAAAGCTTGTCCATCTCCTGCTTTTTGAGGTATTTTTTCATCGATGCGATCGCAAACGCATCGTCGCCTTTATGGTAAATATATCGCTTGCGCGCCATTTGATTTAAATGATAGTTGTGTTACTGTAGTATACGTTCGATAAAAAATCAACGCCCTTGCATGAAAATCTGCCTCATTTTACAGCGCCGATTCGCTTTTCTCTCCCATGATCTGGTGATTTTACTCAATCAAAAATATGGGGTGGAAAATTTCTGCGGCTATGTTTTTCAGCGCTCCAGTTACGACTTCCTCAGATCGCAGCGGGAAATAAACTATCATTCTCTTGTTCTTGATGAAGACGTTCACGCGCGATACAAAACGGAAACGATCGATTTGGATTATCTGGAGCGCCTGAAGCAAGAGTTGGGAATCCCCAATCTGTGGCCCTATATCGCCATTGACCGCATTCTCATGTCCGGCCAGCTGCTGCGGGAGTATCCGTATGATTCGCCGCGCTATACGCACGAGGAAATGATGAAAATTTTTCAAGTCAAAGCGAAAACGGTCATTGAATTTCTGGATAAAGAGAGACCGGACGCACTCATCGTGCCGAATATCGGAACCACCGCCGCCTTTCTGCTGTATCGTCTTGCCCAAAAACGAGGGATCAAAATTTTATATATTTCTGTTGCGCCCCCGATACGGGACCGGTTCATCATGAGCGAAACCTATGCCGAATTCACGGGTGTAGAAAAAACATTCCATGAAAACAGAAAGAATTCGCAAAAAAATGAATTCCGCGAGGAAGCGAGGAAATTTCTTCATGAATTCAGAAGCGATCCCCGATCGTATCATAAGGAGGCCGGTCCCGTTCGGCAGCCTTCAGGCGGCCTTAAACGATTCAACTATTTGTTGCCAAAAAATATTTTTCGTTCTTTCTCGTGGTTCATTCATTTGATCTACGAACATTTTACAACGGACTACCGCTACGATTACTCCTATATCCATCCGTGGAACTACCTCGGAGACCGCGTAAAGAGAAAAATAAGAAACATGATCGGCGCGAATGATCTTTACGACACATTCGATCCCCATGAGGACTTTGCTTTCTTCCCGCTTCATTACGAACCGGAGATCAGTTTGTTATTGCTTGCTCCTTTTGCCACCGACCAACTTTATCTCGTGCGCCAAATCGCCAAATCTCTTCCTCTCCATTTTAAACTTTACGTCAAGGAACATCCTGTCATGGTCCCCTATCGTCCGCGCTCCTACTACAAAAAATTGAAAAAAATCCCGAACGTAAAACTCATCAGTCCGGCTCTGTCCGGGCCGCACCAGTCGGCGTAGAAGTCCACGATTACGGGCACCTCGGCCTTGGAAGGGGTGCTGTTAAAAAAACCGGCGATTTCTTTCGGAGACCAGTTTTATAACATTCTGTCGATGGTCAAGCGATGCGGCGAAATCGAACGTTTGCCGTATGTCATAAAAGAGCAGTTGGAAAATTTTACCTATAACGAAGATGAGTTGTTGGATTTTTTAGCCGCCATTTTGGAGGATTCCGCAACGATCGATCTCCAGTATCTATGGGAGCACGAACCCGATGAAACCAGAAAAAAAGAGGCCCTTGAACCGCTCGCGGATCTTACGGCAAGGAAACTGGGGCTTTTAAAGCTCTGATCCGCTCCATCGTCCATAGAACCGCTCCCACGCCGAGCAAAATAAAGGCTGGAACCGCCGGAAAATAATATCGCATCGTCGTCTGTCCGGTCGTGAAAAAAATATAAAAAAGCGTCGGCCCCAAAAACCACGCCAGCACGATGAAACCGTACAGCCGGTTACGGCGGATGATCGAGTACGCGCCAAGCGCCGCAATACCCGCAATAAAAATAAACGCGGGAATGGCGAGCCACGAATACTGCGTGGCCCGCGCTACGAGATGCATAAAATTCTCGATACTGAAGATCGGCCGCGCCGCGGCACCGATCGCGATCCAGGACACATATTCCTGCTGATAACCGAATTTGATCGGCGAGCCAAAAAATGCCGAATTATACATAAGCTGCGGTAAAAACCCCAGCATCGAAAACGCGGAAAAAAACAACAGCTTCTTCCATTCGAACCGCCACAGAATCACCGCCCCAACGATCGCCAGCACCACAATATTCGAAAGGCGCACCATCATGGAATAGCCGCCCAAAAAACCCAAAAAAGAATAGAAGGGCAACCCGCTATCGCGTTTCAGGCTCCACAACAACAAGCAAAAGATCGAGAGGGTGAAAAAAGAGGAAAGCGGGTCGCTCATCCACGAAAGCCAGTTCGCGTGGACAAAGTTACCGTCATTCCACGTGCCGCCGGAAAAATGCGGCCCGAAATCCCTGAAAATATAAAAAACGACGGGGAAAAAGGAAAAAAGAAAACCGGACCAAAATGCCGCGAGCACTCGGCCAAAAACCATCCAAGCGCCCCAAACAACCAGCGCGATCGCCGCGCCATAAAGAATAAAGCCGTTAAAGATGACGATCGGCAAAAAAACATCCTCAAAGCGCGGACCGAAAACAAAAAGAAATGGCGTGACCGCGAGTGGAAACCCCAATGTCCATGTGTGCCTCTGTAATTTAAGATCATAGATCATCTCCGCCAGACGGAAATATCCCGCCTCATCCCCGCCCGCAGCGGTCACGAGATACGAATTATACCTAAACGGCCCCATATGCGGTAAATAATAAATTGCGAATATAAAAATAACGTGTAAAAGGATCAATACGAAAATGATCCCCCTTAGCCTCTTTTTCTGGTCCGCGGCCATCAATGGGTTCCTAAAAATTTCCACGCTAAAATTTTTGAAACAAGCACCGCATGCCTTCGCACCTCTCGCGCATAATGAAGCTTGGAGACGCCGTGCATGCGCTGGGTCAAACGCGCGGGTACTTCGACGAATCGTTTTCCGCCAAAAACAAGCTTAAAAAGAATTTCGGCGTTGATTTCGAAGCCGTTGCTCGTAAGATGCAGCGCCTTAAGCTGATCGGTTTTATACAGGCGGAAAATTGAATTTGTTGATGTAACGGGTCGCCCCAACAAGATCCGGTAAAGAAAATTCGCCATTGTACTGATAAGAACGCGCCATACCGGGATCGTCTCCGCATACTGCGCAAGCGCCGGAGAACCGATGACAAAATCAGCTTCGGGATGTGTTTGCAGGGCGGCCATCAGTGCGGGAATACAATTCGGATGGAACGTAAGGTCGCCATCCAAAAAAATACTGTATTCGTTTTTTGCTTCC
The DNA here is from genome assembly GCA_016182725.1 of Candidatus Gottesmanbacteria bacterium. Taxonomy (GTDB): domain Bacteria; phylum Patescibacteriota; class Microgenomatia; order UBA10105; family UBA927; genus JACPFZ01. The sequence continues at coordinate 3,351 of JACPFZ010000029.1, read as the reverse complement.
GCGATACCCGTACGAAGCGCTTGGCCGAGCCCCTTATTCATCCCATGACGGATCAAACGGATCCGGCCATCCCGGATATCCGAAACATTTTTTGCCGTATCGTCGGCGGAACCGTCATCCACCACGACAATTTCGGCGGCCCCGCCCGATCCGTCAAGCACCGGCAACAATTCCGGAACGATGCGCCGCACATTCTCTTCTTCGTTAAAACACGGAATAATGATGGAAATATTCATAAAAGTTCTGAGAGTAGCGAGATAATTCGCTTTCCGGCGCGACCGTCGCCGTACGGATTAGACCATTCGATCTCTTTTCGGAGCATCATATGTATTTTTTCTAAAAGAAGATTGGGCTCAATACCGGGAACCAATACATTAGCTCCACAAACAAGGGTTTCCGGCCGCTCAGTATTATCGCGTATGGTCACAACCGGAACATTTAATATGCATCCCTCTTCTTGAACACCGCCGGAATCCGTAATAATGAGACGCGCGGAACGCTGAAGCTCCAGCATGTCGTAATAGCCGACCGGATCGATAACCGAAAACTGGCTTTGGATTTTTATCCCAAATTGCTGTAATCGCTTTCTCGTTCTCGGATGTATGGGGTATACGATGGAATGGTCATTAAAATGCGTTTTCAGCAAAGTCAGCCCGGTCATGATACTTTCGAGTCGTTCTCTGCGGTCCACATTTTCCGCCCGATGCGCCGTGACCAAAAAAAACTTTTTCTTTTGTAGCGCGAGTTTCTTTAGAATCTTCGATTTTTTTCTGGCAATACGAGCATATAGTTTAACCGCATCCGTGATTGTATTACCGGTAAGAAACATTTTCGCGCCCTGCGTCCCCTCTATTTTTAAGTTACGCATCGCTATAACGGTCGGAACGAATAAAAATTTTGAAATGTGATCAACTAAAATGCGGTTCACCTCTTCTAGCATCGTCGTATCGCCCGATCGAAGGCCCGCCTCATGATGAGCAATCGGAATACTCAATTTGCTTGCCGCCAGTGCGCCGGCCAAACCACTTGTCGTATCGCCCTGTACCAGAGCCACATCCGGCTTTTCTTTCTCAAGCACGCGCGCGATCTGCCCAACGAAGGACCCGACCTGTTCAGCATACGCTAATCCTCCAAGACCCAAATTATAACGCGGCTTCGGGAGTTCAAGCTCCCGGAAAAAAAGATTGCCCATATTCGGCGAGTGGTTTTGTCCCGTATGCAACACAAAATACGGTATACCACGCCGTTCGCATTCCAGAATGATCGAGGCCGATTTAATGATCTCCGGCCTCGTACCGAGCACAATACCGATTTTCATGACGCACCCACTATACTATGATTTCCGAGCATCCGGCAACACGCAAGAGCGTCTTAAGTCGCGTTCAAAAAAGAGCAATTTGCCGACTTGCTGGCGCAAAAAATAACAATTAGGAACATTCTTGATCTCATCGGCTGCATCTGTCGAAACAAGGACAGTGGTAAAAACTCCCTGGCGAAGTAGCGCCTCATTCTCCTTTCCCAAGATCAATTGATCGCTCATTTTAATATACTGAAAGAATTCCGTGCCGGTGAACCGCGATGCGATAGCCGGTATATTATAAAAAAACGGCGCAACGTTTCTCGCCGACAGATCGTCGAGATAGGGCGCAAGCTCTGTCATCGGATCATTCGCGTTTTGCGATATCCATTGCCAAAGCGGAATGATCTGGATGCCTCCGATAAATAAAAATAGAAGAAGGAGGATGCGTTTGTCTGGAAATTTAAAAATATTCTTCGCTTTATCAAAGAAAAACGCGAGACCCACTGGAAGAAATAAAAAAAGTAGAACGTGGGCAGGAAAAAAATAACGATACCAACCTGCCGTTCTTACGTAAAAAATGACCGTGAAGACGGCAAAAAATAAAACGATGCCCTCGGAGAGAAAAATATGCGCGCGCTCCCGACATCGCTCGACCAGAAATGCTACCGCAACAAGAAATAGTACGAGAAAATGCATCGGCGTGATCTCGGTGAAAAATCTAAGGATATTCGTGATCACGAGCGGAAGGAAATCGGTCACATAGTAGGGGTTCGAATAGTGGGTGAAGATCCTTTGGAACGAGTCCGAGATGCCGAACTGCGTAACGATCCACGCCGCCAATGACAAAAGCGTGCCGATGAATACCGCCCCCACCATTGCGGGCTTTTTCAGTTCCCCCGATATGCGCCGCCAAAAAATCAAAGTAGCAAGCGCCATCGATGGTCCGATGATCAAAAAACTCGGCTTCGTGCTCATCGCAAGACCGAAGCCGACACCCGACAAAAGAGCGATGAAGATCTGCCGGCGACGTTCCTCGTGCGCGCGCTCAACGACGCTTAACAATAAAAGCGCGACGGCAAAATAAAAAAGTCCCGGAACCTCTCCAAGAAAATTCTTGCCGTTTCCGTAAACCGGCGCGAATGTACCCAGGAGCAACGTCGAAAAAATTGCGGAATCGATGCCAAATAATCTCCTGGCCAACAAAAAGAAAACCAAGATAAAACCCAAAAGATATCCTATTGCGACGAGCCGAAGAACGCCGATATCCGCCCCGAAAAGCCGCACGGCAAGCGCGGCGGGATATAACGCGGGGTAACCGACCGAAATCAATGAAATATCGCTGAACGTTCCGGGCGTGAGTTGCGCGCCATGCGTACCGTCATTCGCGATATTTTTTACAACTTGAAATAAAACACCCTCATCAAACCATGTGGGGGGATTGGTCGTAAAAGAATAAAAGGAAAGGGAAAAAACGAGAAACGCGATCAGCAACAGCGCCGTTTCTCGCCACCGCAACCGCAAACGCTCCCAAAAGGGAAAAAAGGTGCCGACCATATCCTAATCCTGGATCTGATAGACGAACACGTTTTCGGATGCAAATACCGTCTTCAAATTTCGAAACTGCCGGGTAACGTCCGGGGACAACGCGCCGATCGATGCGATATAATCCAATCGATATTTTTTCAGCGCCGATTCAAAATCCTGAGCCATGAACCGCCGGTATTCGTCTGGAAAGTTCTTCAGCCGCTCGCCTAATATCGGGTCTGAAAAATCCGGAAAATCCGGGAGACCGTATAAGCCCTTCCAATTCGAAAAAAGATAACTCCGCGCCTCGCCGTTATTTTTTAAAAGATGATCTTCAATATCAAAAGACGAAACGCCTTTTAGCCGCAAGACCGCCATATAATTATACGATGGTCGTTCGTTCGGCATCATCGAGAATGTCGCATCCGTTGCATAGCTGTTGCAATGCGTGAACGCGGGAATAAGAATATTCATATCGTATCGTTCTGTGCCGTCCCTTCGCGCAAGCACCACGCAATCTTTCTCAC
>JACPFZ010000023.1 GCA_016182725.1 Candidatus Gottesmanbacteria bacterium | reverse complement strand
TGACCTTGTCGTTCATATATTTATTGATTTCTTTGGCAAGTTCTTCTGGAGTAAAGCTGATTGCTGCCAAATTATAACTTGTTCGAACCGTAAGCTTTTTGGGATCTGCTTCCATGATTTTGAGGGTTGCCGCAATCCCATCATCCATGTACATCATGGGAAGTTTGGTATCCGGACGAACAAAGCATTCGTACGTTCCTTTTTGTAACCCGTCATAAAAAATGGCCACCGCAAAGTCCGTGGTGCCCCCGCCGGGCGGCGTCTTCCAGCTAATAAGCCCGGGGTAGCGAAGACTACGCACATCGACACCGTATTTAAGGAAATAGTAATGGCATAAGTTTTCTCCGGCAAGCTTGGTGACGCCATACATCGTGGTGGGTTCAAGGATGGTTCTTTGCGGAGTCTTGACCCTAGGAGTAGTCGGACCAAATGCAGCAATCGAGCTTGGCCAAAAAACTTTAAGCTTATGCTCGACGGCATAATCCAGAATGCTCTTAAGCCCATTCATGTTAATATCCCAGGTAAGCGATGGATCAATCTCCCCTTTTGCAGAAAGAAGCGACACGAGGTGATAGATCGTACCGATGTTATGCTTTTTCAGAAGTGATCCAACCGCTTTTCCGTCAGTGATTTCTACGGATTCGACGATACCGCGAAAGTCTTTGGGGATATGGTGATGGCCTACAGCAATCACGTTATCTGACCCGTATTTTTTCTGGAGCGCTGGCACAAGCTCTGATCCGATTTGTCCGAACGCGCCCGTCACAAGGACTTTTTTAATCATGTAGATTGAGTCGCTCCCATCGCACAAATCATTCGCTCATGATAAAATATACGTATTGCCTGGATAGTTTAGTGGCAAAACGTTCCCTTGGTAAGGGAATGAGCGCGAGTTCGATTCTCGCTCCAGGCTCCAGGCTCCAGGCTCAATGCTTTGTTTTGAAGATTACAAAGAGATATCGGCGGTGCGCTCGGCGCCGACGGAAAAATCAGCTTCGCAAGGCGTCCCCTTACGAAGCTAAATAATGACGGGCGCAATAATTTTTGCGCTTATCTCCTCAATCCCGATTTGCAAAACAAACGCTTCGTATGAAGTTTCTTTATTTGATCTCCAATAAGATAGAATGTGTTCCGGATGAAGCCATTCTGTATACCGAAGCCCAAGATAATCTATATATGAGCTGAAAGAATAGCTTCGCAAGGCGTCCCCTTGCGAAGCTGGATTTCGGAAATGACGCTTCGCTATGGGATTGCGATGAATGTATCGCGACAAGTGTAGGAGTTGTTCATCTGTTTTAACTAACACCGCCTTATACACGTCCTGAAATAACGGACCTACTCGTTTATATTTTTTATTAAAATACATCGTATACCTCGTCCAAAGTGAATTCATAAATTGGTCCATGGCCATTTCCGTATTCTGTTTAATAAGAAAATGATAATGATTTGGCATAAGACAATAAGCAATGAGGTCGATAGAATCATTAAAATTATTTAATCTCAATAGTTTATTCGCTTGATCTTTATCCCTCCAGCTCGATGTAGCGTCAGCAATAATTTGGAAAAGTTTATTTTCGTCTTTTGGAAGAAGATATGTTTTTAAATAAGAAAGGAGAACTGCAAAATCAATTTCTTCCTGAAATACTATACGCTTTTCAACGCCGCGGTTATAAATATGGTAGTAACTATTCGCCGAGTATGCTTTTACTGTATACCGTGACGGCATACCACCAGTATACCAAAAATCAGCTTCGCAAGGCGTCCCCTTACGAAGCTAAAATATTTGCACTCCGCTCGGCGCCGACGGAAACGAGCCCCAGAGGAATCCCCACAAACGACTCGATAAACGTTACATACGTTTGACAGTTTTTGGGCAAATCAGTAAACTTCCTTGCCTTCGTTATGTCTTCTTTCCAGCCGGAAAACGTTTTGTATACGGGCGTAAGCTTTGCCAGCTCTTCATAGCCACAGGAGGAATAATGAATCTTTTTCCCGTCCATCGTGTATCCTACGCATACCTTGATCTCACTCACTCCGCTTAAAATATCCAGTTTAGTAAGGGCGATGGTGGAAACGCTATTTAAGCGGCGACAAAACCTGACTTCTTCCAAATCCAACCACCCGATTCTCCTTGGCCTACCCGTCGTCGTGCCGTACTCTGCTCCTTTTTCGCGGATCCGCTCTGCCAGATTGTTGAAGAGTTCCGTCGGGACGGGCCCTGCGCCCACACGCGAAAGATACGCCTTCACCACGCCCACGACCTTATCAACTTTATCTATCGGAATCCCACCTCCGATATTGACTACGCCAACAAGCGTATTGGATGCGGTCGCAAACGGATACGGCGACCAATCGGTATCCAGCATACTTCCATGGGCGCCCTCAAGGACCATGTGTTTTTTCTTTGCAATCGCAGCGGTAAGTATGGGATACGTATCCTGAATATAGGGCAAAAGTTGGGTGCGGAATTTTTTAAGCTTCACAAGTTCGGTCTTGACGTCAACCGGCGCTACGTCAAAAGTAGTGAGAATTTTATTTTTCATCCCTGCCTGGAACGTGAATTTTTCAACAAACGTGTTCCAGTGCAAAAGTTCGTACAGCCGCAGGCCATTATAGCTCACTTTGTCCGCATACGTGGGGCCGATGCCGCGCCCGGTTGTCCCCAGTTTATTTTTTCCGCGAGCGTTTTCATACGCATGGTCGAGGGCCTTATGATACGGAAGGATGAGATGACATCGGGGAGAAAGAACCAGTTTGTGTTTGAGCTTTATACCTGCCTTTTCCAACAGCTCCATTTCACCGACGAGCACTTCAAGATCAAGGATCGTACCTCCGGCGATGATTGCCACTGTTTTGGGGTTGAATATACCTGACGGCACCAGGTGGAAAGAAAATTTTTTATCCGCAATAACCACGGTATGCCCTGCGTTGTTGCCTCCGTGGAATCGGACGACATAGTCTGCCCTGCGGGCGGCAAGGTCAACGATTTTCCCTTTGCCTTCGTCTCCCCATTGCATACCGAGAACAACAGTGATCATGATGTGAGGGCGAACTCCAAAGTAACATTTGCTTTTTGGATTCGCCACAAAGGGCCGTAATCCTAAATAATCGTAAGGATTATTTAGGAACGAGCCCTTAGGGCAAGTTCGGTAATCTTTTTGGCTAGTCCACTATACGAGGACGGCGTCAGTTTCGCAAGAGGGGGAAATTGACGAACCAACCTTCGAAATGTTTTTTTGTCTATGGTTTTTCCCATGAGTTGTGACTTCACTAACTCAAACCCTTTTGCATTCCCATGAACTTTCAAAAATACCTGCATCGCTTCTGCTAACACTTCCCAATGATTGTTCAATTCTTTCTCTGCCGATTTTTTGTGAAACGCAATTTTCCCCAGTCCCTTTTCCAGACTTTTCCATGCGATGAGTGTGTGGCCCAGTGTCGAGCCGATGGTCCGTTTGACAGTCGAATCAGAAAGATCACGCTGCAGACGGGAGACGGGAAATTTTCGGCCGTAAAGCTCGATATATGCATTGGCAACCTGCAAATTCCCTTCGGCATTTTCAAAGTCAATAGGGTTGACTTTTTGTGGCATCGTCGAAGAACCAACCTGTTTTGCATCTTTTTTTAACCCTACTATCTCACCTCTTATGTACTGCCACATATCCTGGGATAACCCGATAAGAATAGTATTCACAAGCCCCAGTAAAGAAAAGTATTCAACGTAGTTGTCATAGGGCAAAAGTTGCGTCGTCACAAGATTTGCGGTAAGACCGAGCGAAGAGATAAAATTTTCGCTCCACGTGAGCCAATCGATATCGGGAAACGCAAATGCAAGCGCGTTGTAATTTCCTACTGCTCCGTTGCATTTTCCTTCAAAATGAAATGTCTGTAGTTTTTTCTGCAATTTTTTGAGGCGGACATAAAACACTGCGAGTTCTTTGCCAAATGTCGTGGGTACTGCCGGCTGTCCGTGGGTTCTCGCGAGCATCAGGCAACCCGCGGATTTATCCGCAATGGTCGCAATCACCACGCAAAGATGTTCTAATGCAGGAAGCATACTCTTGGTATGTGCATGGGAAAGCGTCAGTCCGTAGGCCAAGTTATTGACGTCATCACTTGTCAAACCAAAATGAACAAATGGAAGAAGGTCAACCAGTGAGGTGCGGTCAAGCTTGTCTTTGAGAAAATACTCGAGCGCCTTGACGTCATGTCTGACCTCTCCTTCGTATGCCTTTATGCGTTTCGCATCGTCTAAAGAAAAATGGTGTACCGCGGCGGAAAGCAGCTGTTGTTCTTCTGGGGTTACTGCCCTCACAATGTGTTGTTTTGATAATGAAAGAAGATAGGAAACTTCTACCTGCAGTCTATACTGCATGAGGGCAAATTCGGAAAAATAATCACGCAGCGGTTGAACGAGCGATTGATACCGACCATCAAGCGGTGAAAGCGCGTATAGGGCATCTCTTGTATCCATGCATGAAAGGGCAGGGTTAGTGAGTACGATATTGGACTTCCACGTACTCAATGAATCGGCCATCCAGTCGAAACGTCTTTTTCACAAATTCCTTTACCTTCTCATAATCAAATGGCTTACAGGAAAATACATCCACACACAGTTCGCCCGTTGCCGTAAAAGTATGAATGGAGATGTGCGAAAAATCAATGACAGCAAACCCAGTAATCCCAGGATTTACCGGCACGCCTTCTATAACCACTGGACCGTGCAGAATATGCATCTCACACAATGTTGCAATAGTTTCCAAAGCATGTTTCACTATTGCAGTATCATTCAGAACATCCGGTTTGCAGTTGTATGCATCAAGAACTATATGGAACCGCTTACTGATGTGTTCTTGCATGTATTTACTATGAAGGATGT